>JAHLFI010000153.1 GCA_018883865.1 Candidatus Oceanisphaera merdipullorum | reverse complement strand
CCCTACGACGCTCGGCAAATGCCGTCCATGGCATTTGACGGTTGGCTCCGGCAATGCCCACTGCCTCGTCCGGTGATTTGGAGCCTATTGTTGCGCGGACAGCCCGCTCTTATGCCGACAGGAAGGCAGAGTGCGTCTGCTCAGCCGACCATCCGCGCCAAGGATGGCGCGGCTTGAGCCCCCAGGGATGGGTTTACGGTGAGTCGGAGGAGCGGTGCGCTTTGCCTGATATCGGCATGAAGCACAACAAAAAGATGTGACTAAGAGACAGCCTTAAAGCTGCCATCTCCTCGAAGGGTATACTTTCACGTAAAGACAAACCGGCTGCGAAGCGTTAGTATAGCGGCCATCATTCCGAGTTTGCTTAAAAATACCGCAGTTGTTAATAGCGCTTGGCGCGTTATACTGGTCGCCGTTTTCGGGATGGGTTCCCTAACCCCATTATAAAAAAGGTCAATTATGGTTATTTCACCTCAGCAATACCAAACGGCATTAATTCGCCTGTCTTTATTCCACGTGGCTATTATTGCCGCCAGTAACTATCTGGTGCAGCTGCCCTTTACCTTATTTGGTTTTCACACCACTTGGGGTGCTATTAGCTTTCCCTTCATCTATTTGGCGACCGATCTCACGGTGCGCATCTTTGGTGCTGCTATGGCGCGGCGCATTATTTTATTAGTGATGTTGCCAGCGCTGGCCAGCTCTTACGTGCTATCGGTACTGTTTTTTGAAGCCAAATATCAGGGCCTAGCGGCGCTGGCTGAGTTCAACCTATTTGTGGCGCGTATCGCACTGGCCAGCTTTATGGCTTATGTGTTGGGGCAAATCATGGATGTGTCGGTATTTAATCGGCTGCGCCAAGTGAAAGCTTGGTGGATAGCGCCCACTTGCTCCACTATTTTGGGTAACTTGGTCGATACCTTAGTGTTCTTTAGCTTGGCGTTTTATCGCTCACCCGATGCTTTTATGGCCCAGCACTGGGTCGAGATCGCCTTCGTGGATTATGGTGTTAAGTTAATGTTTAGCTTATGTTTGTTTGTGCCTGCCTACGGCTTGCTGCTCAAGTATTTGAGTAGCAAGTTTATAGGTGAAGCGGGTATTAGAGAGCAAACCAGCTACTAAGTGCACTTTACTAAAGGCGGATGAGAATCTTGATGTGCAGCGCATAGGGCTTGAGGTCGTTTTCGCTGCTATCGTTGCTGTTCGCGCTTTTGCATCACAAGTCCTGAATCCAGCCTTAACCATCAAAGTCTTGGGTTGTTGGTCTCATTCGCATCCTATTTCTCGCCTTTCTTTCACTCCATCGCTTGGCGTTGTTGCAACATGACTTGGTCCACATTATCGATGCGAATCATCCCCAGCCTAGGGAATTCGAAGTCGATGATCACGTATAGCGCAGTCACCATCACCAAGGCATAGCACACGCTATGTAACCAGTGCCGTTGTTTGCCTCCGGCCATGCCATAGCCGATGAACATTGAGCTGACGAGAATCAGGAAGCACAGAAATTGGTAGATGATCCGCGGTGGGTGGGTTTGCAGCGCGACCTGACGGCTGGTAGTAATGTCGATCATGTCGTTGAGCGACTGCAAAGCACTGATTCCCGCAGGCTGGGACGGCATACTTTTGAGCGCGAGAACTGTGGTGCTCCAGATGAGCTGCTGCAATGCCGTTGATTTGGCACTTTCCTGCTGGGCCAGCGGTTCATTGTAAATATTTTTGTAGAAGTTGATGCGGGCATCGACGTAATCGCGAAACATAGGCCGCAAAATCAGCTGGTTGTCCGCAGGCAACAGATCGACCCGCAACCAAGCAGTGCCAATGGCGTTGGTTTCTTGGACGATCAGCGTTCGGCGTACATTCATGCGTTCGGACGCCCCTGAAAAGGTGAACGCCATCAGCAGCCCGAGCAAACCGTACACAGCACCTTCGAGGGCGCCGATGCCTTTCTGCGCAGATTCAGGATCGAGCCGAAGGTCGCGCTCCCCCAGACGGCACCCGCATTCCAGCGTGACGAGAATTGCAATGAACAGCAGTATTGCGTAATACGGCGCAACGGAAAAATTAGCCATAGATAGACTCCCCTATGCCGCTACTGATGGCCTGCTTAATCTCACTGCTCATGGCTTTGAAAAAAAGTAAGCGGGGCATCAATAATGTTATCCAGAACCAGTGTTTTTCATTGTAGTAGAAGCATTGGCTAGGGAGGCAATAGAAGCCCAAATTGAAAAAAGTGAAAATGACAGTTGCAAATAGTAATGATAATGATTACTGTTAAGTTGCTTTCGAGGAATGACTCCCCAACTTTATAGTTTTGCGGTAAGCGGAGACGGTTTTTGAAGGCGCGACATTGCTCACATTGCTTCCAGAGTTTTTAGGCCAGCTTATGCTGGCCTTTTTTTATTTGAAAATTCAGAGAAGAGATTTTTAAACGAGATCTACGAATACATAGAGATCAGAGAGTTAGGGCAGCACCAAGCTAAAAAAAGAGTATTTGTGTTTTAGCTCGGCACTGTGATTACATTTCTAGTAAGCGCTTCACCAGTTTGCTAATACCAATGTCGGCTTCGGCTATGTTTTTGGCCAGCATGTAAGCTGGGGTCGAGATCACCTGATAACGGGTATCTTCTACTACGTCCGTCACCGCACAGCCGATATGCTCACCGCCCATGGCGATAAAGGCATCTGCCGTGCCTTGGTCGGTACCTATAGTGCCTTTCACTCCGGCTGGATAAACCCGTGGGATCAAGATAGGCGCTATGCAGCAATAACCGGCAGGCTTGCGGGCGCTGGCAAAGGCCTTACAGGCCGCCTGCACTTGGGCGTCTAGCTCCATGTCGGTACCTTGGCTCGCAAAGTCGCTTAAGTTTTTTGCCACGCCAAAGCCGCCGGGCAACAGCAGTGCATCAAAGTCGGCCGCATTTAGTTCGCTGAGCGGTTTAATGTCGCCACGAGAGATGCGCGCCGCTTCCGTTAATACGTTGCGTTGCTGGCTAGCGTCTGGTTTGCCGGTCAGGTGATTGATGGTTTCTTGAGGCTTGTCGGGTGCAAAACACTGATAGCGAGCGCCAAGTTTTGTTAAGTGCAGTAAACAAAGTACGGCTTCATGAATTTCTGAACCGTCATTCACGCCGCAGCCGCTTAAGATAATGGCAACCTTTTTCATACTTTTGTTCCTTGTTTAAAACCAGTAAGGGGTGAAGTGTAAAGAGTTAAAGCTAACAGCAAAATACTGAGTTTGCAGGTTTGAGTATGGTTAACACTTAGCACCTCACGTTAATGATTTGGCGCTCAAAGTGCAAAGTGGTGCGACTGGTTGGCCGTGCTGGTGGTGACTATTTAGCTTGATAATTAGCGCTTGGCGCTATTATTCCCCCGCACAGAATAATTATTAACAAGCTTGTCAAAAGAGATTTTCCACATTGCAAGATCTGAATGCTAGATCAAGTATTTTATTATAAGCTGCTGATAATTAAGATCTAATATTTAATTGTAGATCTTGTCTAGATCCGCTTTACACAGAGTTATCCACAGGCTAGGAGAGGCCTGCCGTGGTGTCAACGGCCTAGCTGTGGCATGCTAATAGATAACGCATTAACGAGAACACACCATGGCTGCCCTTCCCAATAAACCTCTGATCCTAGTAGATGGATCTTCTTATCTTTATCGTGCCTATTTTGCTTCTTTAAAGGCGGATCTACGTACCAGTGACGGCCGCCCCAGTGGCGCGATTCGTGTGGTCACTAATATGCTGCGCAGCCTGCACAAGCAGTTTCCCGAGTCGCAAGTAACTGTGGTGTTTGATGCCAAGGGCAAGACCTTTCGTGATGATCTGTATGCGGAATATAAGGCGCAGCGGCCCTCTATGCCCGATGACTTACGCAGCCAAATAGAACCGATCCATAACATCATTAAAGCCATGGGCTTACCTCTGCTGATTGAGTCTGGCGTAGAAGCGGATGATGTAATAGGCACCTTGGCGCGCCAAGCTACAGAGCAGCAGTTGGATGTGGTGATCAGCACCGGCGATAAAGACATGGCGCAATTGGTGACCGATCACGTGTTGCTGATGGACACCATGAAGAATGAGTTTATGGACCGAGACGGCGTGATCGAGAAGTTTGGCGTGCCGCCCGAGCTGATTATCGACTTGTTAGCCTTAATTGGTGACAAGGTGGATAACATTCCGGGTATGCCGGGTGTGGGTGAAAAAACGGCCTTGGCTCTGCTACAAGGCTTAGGTTCGATCGAACAGATCAGCACTCAGCTCGATAAAGTCGCAGAGCTTGGTTTTCGTGGATCTAAGAACTTTGCCGCTAAGTTTGTCGAACATAAGGACATCTTGGACTTATCTTACACCTTGGCCACCATTAAGACAGATGTGGAGCTGCACTGCGGCCCCGCCGATTTGCTGCAAACCCCGCCAGATACCGAAGCGCTTACGGCGCTGTATCAAGAATTTGAGTTTCGTAATTTATTAGCCGAGCTAGACCCTAAGCAAGCGGAGGCGCCCGCCAAACCGGCGGCACCTGCCATGGAAGTGAATTACCAAACCATTCTGACCGAAGCCGAATTGCAAGATTGGGTGGCACGCTTGGCTAAGTCGCCTTATTTCGCTTTTGATACCGAAACCACCAGCCTCAATTATCGTGATGCGCGAGTGGTGGGCGTGTCGTTTGCCATAGCGGCGGGTGAGGCGGCGTATGTGCCCTTTGGTCACGACTACTTAGATGCGCCTGAGCAATTGAGTGAAGCCGTGGTATTGGCGGCGTTAAAGCCGCTGCTAGAAGCGGATCTACCAATAAAGCTTGGCCAAAATCTTAAATACGACATCAATGTGTTGAAAAATCACGGTATTCACATGCGCGGTATTGGGCTGGATACCATGTTGGAGTCGTATGTACTGAACTCGGTGCAAACTCGTCACGACATGGACAGTATGGCGAATTTCTTCTTAAATCATGCCACCACGCCTTTTGAAGCCATCGCGGGCAAGGGCGCTAAGCAGCTGACCTTTAATCAAATTCCCTTAGAAGAAGCGGCATTTTATGCGGCGGAAGACGCAGATATTACGCTGCGCTTGCACCATCATTTAGCCGAGCAACTGGCAGCCGAGCCTGAGCTGCAAAGTGTATTCACCGACATTGAAATGCCGCTGGTGCCGATTTTGGCCGAGATGGAATACACGGGCGTAAAGATAGACAGCAAGCTGCTGGCCATTCAAAGCGATGAAATTGCCAAGCGGCTGAAAGAGTTAGAGTTAACGGCTTATGAATTAGCTGGCGAACCCTTTAACTTAAGCTCGCCTAAGCAATTGGGTGAAATTCTGTTTACCAAACTGGCTCTGCCCATTTTGAAGAAGACGCCGAAAGGTGCTCCTTCAACGGCGGAAGAAGTACTGCAAGAGCTGGCGCTGGATTATCCACTGCCTAAGTTACTGATGGAATATCGCGGTTTAAGTAAGCTCAAATCTACTTATACCGACAAGTTGCCGCTAATGGTAAATCAGCACAGTGGCCGTATTCACACCTCTTATCATCAAGCGAACGCGGCCACCGGTCGATTGTCGTCCTCGGACCCTAACTTACAAAATATTCCCATTCGTACCCCCGAGGGACGGCGTATTCGCCAAGCTTTTATCGCCGAGCCGGGTTATAAACTGGTGGCGGCGGATTACTCGCAAATTGAACTGCGCATCATGGCGCATCTTTCCAAAGATAAAGGCCTGCTCGACGCCTTCTCTAAAGGGTTAGATGTGCACAAAGCCACCGCCGCTGAGGTGTTTGGCGTGGCATTGGACAGTGTGACCACAGAGCAGCGTCGTCGGGCCAAGGCCATTAACTTTGGTTTGATCTACGGCATGAGCGCCTTCGGCCTGTCGCGCCAGTTAGGCATAGCCCGTCATGAATCTCAGTCATATATGGATATCTATTTTGAACGCTACCCTGGCGTGCTGAAATACATGGAAGACACCCGCGCGCAGGCCGCAGAGAAAGGCTATGTGGAAACCTTGTTTGGTCGTCGTTTGTATCTTCCTGAGATCAACGCCAAAAATGGTGCTCGTCGCAAAGGTGCCGAACGTGCCGCTATCAACGCGCCTATGCAGGGAACCGCCGCAGATATCATCAAGAAGGCGATGATTAAAGTTGCCGCTTGGTTAAAAGGACAAGCGGATGGCGAAGTACGGATGTTGATGCAAGTGCACGATGAATTGGTGTTTGAAATTCGTGAAGATAAGGTCGAAGAATTTAAGGTGAAGATCTGCGACTTAATGCAGCATGCCGCTAGCATAGATGTGCCATTACTGGTGGAAGCCGGTGAGGGCGATAACTGGGATCAAGCGCATTAACTGACAGTCGCAAGCGATAAACTTGAAGCCGAAAGTTCAAGAAAAGCCGGATCGAGAGATCCGGTTTTTTATGGGTGATTTATAACGGATCGCTGACGGCTTAAGGCTGACAGCTTTCCTTTCAGGCCCTAGCTCGCTATTATCCAAGTATTGTTAGTCGGGGAGCCTTAAGCAGGCTGAGACGGTAAATACCGGACCCGCTGTACCTGATCCAGTTAATGCTGGCGTAGGAAACTAACGGGTAATGACTCATTTACCTGCAGGTCCTTCGCCCGAAGGAGCTAAGCGAATGCCTCACCAAAAAAATCAGCAGCAAAAACCCATAGTCCTCACCATAGCCGGTTCCGACAGCAGCGGCGGTGCTGGTATTCAGGCAGACATTAAAGCCATTTCTGCCACCGGCGGTTATGCCTGCTCTGTGATCACGGCACTCACAGCACAAAATACCCAAGGCGTAACCGCCGTGCATGCGACGCCGCAAGCGATGATCCAAGCGCAATTAGATGCGGTATTCAGCGATCTGGCGGTAACGTCGGTCAAAGTCGGCATGCTGGGCGACAGTGAAACCATTCGTACGGTAGTGGCGGCGCTGCGTAAATATAAACCGGCGCATTTAGTGGTAGATCCCGTCATGGTCACCGCCAATGGCGACATGTTGCTCGCGGAAGATGCAGTTAACTGCCTGCGTGAAGAATTGCTGCCGTTAGCGGATGTGATCACTCCTAATTTACCGGAAGCGGCGGCTTTGTTGGGTGTGGCTATTCCTCAACACTTGTCGGATGTGGAAGCCTTATTTGCTGGCTTGCAGCAGTTAGATTGCAAGGCGGTACTGATCAAGGGCGGTTTCTTACAACAAGAAGCTCGCAGCCCAGATTGGCTGCTTACGGCTGAGCAGGTGCGTTGCTTCGATACGGCGCGCATCATGACGGGCAACACACACGGCACCGGCTGCACCTTGTCGGCGGCGTTGGCCAGTTATTTAGGCCAAGGTTTTAGCTTGGAAGAAGCGGTAGGGCGAGCTAAATATTATATCGATCAGGCGATTTTGGCCGGCAGTTTAGTGCGCATCGGCCACGGCCGCGGTCCGGTAGAGCATTTTTTCGCTAGCTAATAAAGTCAGCTCGATTGCAAGTAAAAATAAATGATTACAATCGCTATCAGATACTGGGTTGCAAAATTCTAGACCAATCTCTCAATTAAGGTTATGAAGAGGGCGAAAAACCGCGCCCTGCTTGCGTTACACTAGGTCGAATTGTAGTATCCATCCAAATAAAAATAAAAAATAATCGATTAACAGTTTGACAAGATGATCGATAAACAAGCGAAACCACTCCTAACTATAGCCTCTGCACAGTGCCACATCTCCCTCTATCTTTAGCTTATTCTATTGCCTGAACGGGCAAGGAAAGGAGGCGTTTTCCTATGCTTGTTGCCATTTTATCGGGCTTTGTTTTAGCCTTTTTGGTGCCCCATTTATCTCGGGTTCTTAATACCTGCGCCATGGGCGGCAGAATTGGTTGGTGCGTAAGCCTGCTGCCGGCCGTGTTATTTGGCTATTTTTTGACATTTTGGCCCGCCATAACGGGCGGCGAAACTCTTTATTACCAGTACGCTTGGATCCCCAGCCTAGATATTAACCTCAGTTTAATGGTCGATGGCCTGAGTTTAATGTTCGCCTTGCTGATCACAGGTATAGGTACCTTTATCTTTATTTATGCGGGTCAATATCTGCAAGGTCATAAAGATATTCACAAATTACTCATGTATTTGCTGGCCTTTATGGCGGCCATGTTGGGCTTGGTATTATCCAGCAACTTGATTGCTATGTTTGTGTTTTGGGAACTGACTAGTTTCACCTCTTATTTGCTGATTGGCTTTAATCACGAACAAGAAAAGGCTCGCAAGGCAGCCTTACAGGGCTTTTTTATTACGGTGGCTGGCGGGCTAGCCTTGATGACGGGCTTAATTTTGCTCGGCACCATGGGTGGCAGTTTCGAGATGACGGAGCTGTTAGCTCAAGGCTCTGCATTACAAGACAATCCATTATTTCTCGCCATGATGGGTCTGATTTTGCTGGGCGCCTTTACTAAATCTGCGCAAACCCCATTTCACTTTTGGTTGCCTAATGCCATGGCAGCACCCACGCCCGTGAGTGCCTACTTGCACTCGGCGACTATGGTGAAAGCCGGTATTTATTTGATGGCCCGCTTGCAGCCTATGATGGAAGGCTATGAACCATGGACTGTAACGCTGTCGTTATTTGGCGGTGTCACCATGACCTTGGGCGCCATCATGGCGGTGTGCAGCACGGATCTAAAACGTATCTTGGCTTATTCCACCGTGATGGCATTGGGTACGCTGACCATGCTGATTGGTGTGGGCACGCCTCATGCTTTAGAAGCGGCCATGGTGTTTTTGCTAGCCCATGCCTTATATAAAGGCGCGCTCTTTATGGCCGCCGGCACCTTAGATCATGTGACCGGCACTAAAGACGTGCGCGACTTGGCGGGCTTGCGCAAGTACATGCCTTACACGGCGGTGTTCACCACGGTTGCCGCGCTCTCGTTGGCCGGTATTCCGCCGTTATTTGGTTTTATTGCTAAGGAGCTGATGTTTAGCGGTGCCTTGGACAGCACTGGTCTGGCGGGCTTATTAACGACACTGTGCTTAATTACCGCCATCTGCATAGTGGCGGCCAGTGCCTTGGTGGCCATTAAACCTTTTTATGGTGCCTACAAAACCACGCCCAAAACGCCTCACGAAGCGGATTGGGCAATGCGGTTGGGCTTTACTGTGCTTGCACTTCTTAGCCTGATTCTGGGCTTAGTGCCAGGCCTAATTGCGCCTTTATTGCAGGCTGCGGCGAATGCCATTCAAGGCTCTGCAACAGCCAGTGAGTTAGATTTAGCCCTGTGGCACGGTTTTAATCTTCCGCTCTTGCTGAGTGCGATAGCGCTGCTGGGTGGCGTACTCCTATATCGCTATTGGCACACGGTTCGCCAGCCTCTGGCCAAGGCCGTAGACTTCTTGGCTTACGGCCCCGAGCGTGGCTATGAGCGCATGATGCAAGGCTTAGTCTGGATTGCCGATAAGCAAACCCGAGTGCTGCAAAATGGCTACATGGCCAATTACATCATTACAATCTTGCTGACCACGATAGCGCTGCTTAGCTATGTATTTTGGTCACAAGACGCCTTTGTCTACTCACTGTCCTTTGAAGGGGTGCGCTTCTATGAGGTGGTGATAGCGCTGTTGATGATGGTGTCGGCCATTTATGCCTGTGTCACCTCTTTGCGCTTAGGGTCTGTGGCGGCGTTGGGCGTGCTCGGCTTCGTCATGGCCATGGTGTATGTGTTCTTCAGCGCACCCGACTTAGCTATTACCCAGATCTTGGTGGAAACCCTGACCGTGATCATGCTGGTGTTGGTGCTGTTCCGCCTACCACGCTTTCAAGAACTATCCAGCCGTCTGGTCCGAGTGCGCGACGCTATAGTGGCCGGCGCTTTTGGCGTGCTGGTGACTATGATGTTGCTCACCGTGCATCAAACCGCCATCCCCGGCGAGCGCATCTCCGATTATCTGGTCGCCAACAGCTATGTGCTGGCCCACGGCCGCAACATAGTGAACGTGATCTTGGTGGACTTTAGGGCCCTAGATACCTTAGGTGAGATTTTTGTGCTGGCGCTGGCGGCCATAGGCGTGAACGCCATGATCCGTTTTCGTGCGGAGGATAAGTCATGAGAACCGATACCTCGATAATCTTACAAACCGCTACCCGTATGTTGGTGCCGCTGTTGCTATTGTTCTCCATTTTCTTGCTATTGCGCGGCCATAACGAGCCTGGCGGCGGTTTTATTGCCGGCCTTGTGGCGTCTTGCGCCTTTGGCCTGCATTTATTTGCCTTCGATGCGCGCAGTACTCGCGTGCTGTTAAAGGTGGAAAGCCAGCATCTGATGGGCGTGGGGCTGTGTCTGGCGTTGCTCAGTGGCATGGTGGGCGTGCTATTTAAAGGCCAGCCGTTTTTGACCAGCCAATGGGGCCAATTTTATCTGCCGGGTATGGGTGAGCTGAGTGTGAGCACACCTTTACTGTTTGATATGGGTGTCTATTTAGTGGTGATTGGCGTGGTGTCGACCATTTTACTGTCGCTCGATAAGTCGGAGGATTAATGGAAAACCTATTCGCGTTCGTGATTGGCGGCCTGTACGCCACCGCCTTATTTATGATGCTCAGACGCAGCATAGTGAAATTGGTGATCGGGCTGATGATTTTATCTAACGCCGCCAATCTTTTGATCTTAACCGCAGGCGGTCTGGTGCGCGGCGCGCCGCCTTTGATCCCTGAGCATTTAGATCGGGTGGCCAACACCATTGCAGACCCCTTGCCCCAGGCGCTGATCTTAACCGCCATCGTCATCAGTTTTGGGGTACTGGCCTTTGCTGTGGTGTTAATTCACCGCGCCTATGAGGTGATAGGTGCCGATGATATGAATGAAATGAAGAGTACCGACTCGTGAATCTAGCTCTAGTGTTACCTATTTTTATTCCCATGCTGGCGGGCGCCTTAACCTTGGCCTGCTGGCAATGGCGCAACGTACAACGCTGGTTGTCTGTGCTATCCGGCATCGGCTTGTTGCTGGCAGGCATTTCTCTGTTTAGCCAAGTGCGTGAGCAAGGTATCTTAGTTGCTTATATGGGCAACTGGGCCGCCCCTTACGGCATTACTTTGGTGGCGGATTTATTGAGCGCCATTATGGTTTTGGTGACCGGTATTGTGGGTTTGAGTGTGGCCATTTATTCGCTGGCCACCATGAGCCGCAAGCACGAGGCCTTCGGTTATTATCCGCTGTTGAATCTGATGTTAGCGGGCGTGGTCGGTGCCTTTTTAACCGGCGATATTTTTAACCTTTATGTGTGGTTTGAGATCATGTTGGTGGCCTCTTTTGGCCTAATGATTTTGGGCGGTGAGCGGGCGCAAATGGAGGGGGCGGTCAAATACGTGACCTTAAACTTGCTGTCTTCGGCCTTGTTCTTGACGGCGGTAGGTTTGCTCTACGGTTACGCAGGCACGCTGAATATGGCGGACTTGGCCGTCAAACTGGGCAATGGCGAGCAGCCAGGTTTAGTGACGGTGATCGCCATGCTGTTTATGGTGGCCTTCGGCATTAAGGCGGCGGCGTTTCCGCTGTTTTTTTGGCTGCCAGCTTCGTATCACACACCACCGGTGGCGATTTCGGCGGTGTTTGCCGGCTTGCTAACCAAAGTGGGCGTTTACGCGCTATATCGCGTCTTTAGCCTGATTTTCGTGCAAGATATTGACTTGACCCACCATAATATCTTGATGGCCATGGGCATCTTTACCATGCTGACCGGCGTGCTGGGTGCCGCCGCGCAGTTTGAAGTACGGCGCATTCTCTCGTTTCATATCGTCAGCCAAATTGGCTATATGCTGGTGGGCTTGGCGCTGTTTACGCCGCTGGCCATCGCCGGTGGCGTTTTCTATATCTTTCACCACATTATTGTGAAGACTAACTTGTTTTTGATCAGCGGCATCATGTATCGCTATCACGGCAGTTACGACTTAGCCAAGTTAGGCGGCATGTATCGCAGCACGCCTTGGCTGGCGTTGTTATTCT
Organism: Candidatus Oceanisphaera merdipullorum; assembly: GCA_018883865.1. Taxonomy (GTDB): domain Bacteria; phylum Pseudomonadota; class Gammaproteobacteria; order Enterobacterales; family Aeromonadaceae; genus Oceanimonas; species Oceanimonas merdipullorum. The sequence goes on along the minus strand of JAHLFI010000153.1, from coordinate 3,039 downwards.
TAATCCCAGCCATGTCGCTGGCAGGCATACCACCATTGTCGGGCTTTTTTGCCAAATATACGGTGATTAAAGCCGGCGTCTTAGAAGGCGCTTGGTGGATGGTAGGTATAGCCTTGTTAGTGGGGCTGCTAACCTTATATTCCATGGTAAAAATTTGGTCTGAGGCCTTTTGGAAGCCGCTACCAAAAGAAGCAAAGCCGCTGCGCGGTGGCAAAGACCCGAATCGTTATTTGCTGTACGCGCCGGTGGCTGTTTTGGCCGGCATGACACTGACTATCGGCCTAAGTGCCGAGTGGTTTGTGCAATTGGCGCTCGATACTGCCGACCAGTTATTAACACCGAGCGAGTATATTGATGCGGTATTAGGACCGCTTGAAACTAGGAGTCGCCCATGAAGGCCTTTGGCTGGAATATGATGTTGGCCCTGTGTTGGGTCATTTTATCGGGCAGTTACAACATAACGAACTTAGCGGCCGGTATGGTGCTCAGCTATTTGGTGTTGGCCTATGTGGCGCGAGATAAGCCAGAGTTTGCCAATTACTTCGGTAAACTTCTGAATATAATAATTTTTATTTTGTTATTTATTTGGGATCTGATTAAAGCCAACGCTCGGGTTGCCTATGACGTACTTACGCCTACTCATCTAATGCGTCCGGCCGTGATTGCCATACCGTTGGACTTAAAAGACGATGCAGCTATTAGCTTATTTGCCAACCTGATTACTGTGACACCGGGTTCGTTGGCACTGGACGTCTCTAGCGATCGCAAGGTGTTGTATGTGCATCTGATGTATCTGGATGACGAAGGTGCGCAACTGGCGGAGCTAAAATCGTTAGAAGCCAGAGTGATGAATTTGTTGAGGTAAATCATGCTTGAGATTTCGATTACCATCTCTTTTATTTTTTTAAGTCTAGGTTTAGTACTGGCCACCATACGCCTGTTACTTGGCCCCACACTGCCCGATCGCGTGGTGGCGTTGGAAGTGATCGCCTCCATGACGGTGGGTTTTATTGTGCTTTATAGTGTGAGTTATGGCGTACCGGCGCTGATCGACGTCGCCTTGGTGCTGGCGCTGACCTCTTTTTTAACGGCGGTGGCCTTTGCCCGTTATTTGGAGCGAGGAGCGCAACTGAATGATGACTGAACTCATAACCAGTTTTTTATTGCTGCTGGGCGCGTTTTTAATGCTGCTTTCAGGGATTGGCATTATGCGTATGCCCGATTTACTAACCCGCATGCACGCCACCAGTAAGGCCGGTGCCTTAGGCATAGGCCTAATGGCCTGTGGCTATATGGTGTTTTATAGTGCAGAAACCAGCTTAGTGGTGCGCGCGCTGGCAATAATAGTGTTCGTGATAGTGACGGCTCCCATAGCGGCCCACGTACTGGGCCGGGCCGGTTACTTTGTGGGCATAGAGCTGTGGGATCGCACCGTGAAAGACGTAATCAAAGAGCGCTACGACTTAAAAACCCGCCGCCTCGGCAGTGCGCCTAAGTCTAGGGATGATGAAGAGACGTATTAGTCCTGCGGGTAGTTTTAAGCGCTAAGCCGTAAGCTGTAAGTGAGAGATAAAATACACCTGCAGGCGACCATAAAAAACCGAACCTGCAGGGTTCGGTTTTTTGTCGTTTGGTATTGAGCTAGGCGCTTGACGCTAGGAGCTAAGTATTAAATTGACGCCACTTCCTCAGGGGTCAGGTAGCGCCATTGGCCTTCGGGTAAGTCGCCCAGCACTATCTCGGCGACTTGCAGGCGGTGCAACGCCACCACAAAGTTACCCACGGCGGCAAACATACGCTTCACTTGATGATACTTACCTTCTTGTATGGTGAGTAACACACGAGTGGCGGTAATAGTCTCAAGCTGGGCGGGTAAAGTGGGTGTGTCTTCACCGTGCAGCATAATGCCCTCGGCAAATTGGGCCGCCACGTCCATCGCTAACGGCTCGGCTAAATCTACCTGATAGACCTTCTTGCAAGCATGCTTAGGCGCACGCAAACGGTGTGACCATTGTCCATCGTCGGTCAGCAACAACACGCCTGTGGTGTCTACGTCTAAGCGGCCGGCGCACTGAATATTTCGGCACAACTCGGGGGGCAGTAACTGCAGTACGCAAGGATGCGCATCATCTTGCGTAGCACTGATATAGCCGACGGGTTTATGTAATAGCACATAGCGTGGCTTGGGCTCACCGAGTAGGCGGCCCTCTAAACATACTGCTTGACCCTTAATTTGCAGGTCACTTTTTTTTATGACTATGCCATCCACAGTGACATCGCCTCTGTGTAGTGCTTTTTTAACCACAGTACGGGTTTGGCCCGTGGCTTCCGCTAAGTATCGGTCGAGACGCATTAGGCCTTGTCACCTTGGTTAGCGAGCGGGCCATTTTGGTTAGAAAAAGTGCCATCTTGGTTAAAGTAGGCATCGTCTTCATGTAGCCAGGCGTGGAGCACTTCTTTAGCTCTATCAACGCCTAAGCCTTTCAGTGAGCTAAAAGACTCGACGCGAATGTCGCCGCCAAACTCTTTCACCGCTTGACGCACCCGTAATACTTCGGAGTTACGTTGGCCGGGTTTGAGTTTGTCGCTCTTGGTGAGCAAGGCTAATACGGGTAAGTTGCTCTCCGAGGCCCACTGCAGTAGCTGTACGTCTATGTCTTTTAGTGGGTGGCGAATATCCATCAGTACTACTAAGCCTTTGAGGCTGTCGCGTTTTTGCAGATATACGGATAAGGCCGCCTGCCATTTTAGCTTCATTTCTTGTGGTACTTTGGCATAGCCGTAGCCGGGTAAGTCGATTAAACGTTTACCTGGGCTAAGCTCAAACACGTTAATCAGCTGCGTACGTCCCGGAGTCTTACTGATCCGCGCTAGACTTTTCTGCTGAGTAATTGTGTTTAAGGCCGATGATTTGCCCGCATTGGAGCGCCCTGCAAAGGCGATTTCTACGCCGGTATCGGCGGGCATTTGTGTAATATCAGGCGCACTGGTAATAAAGCGGGCACTGTTAAAGCTTATCTGTTTGTTATCCAATATGAA
>JAHLFI010000152.1 GCA_018883865.1 Candidatus Oceanisphaera merdipullorum | reverse complement strand
ATTAACGACTCATTGATGTTCTTCACCCAAGTGGCCACTTGTGCTTCATCACTCAAGGCTTCTATGGTCAATGCCGGCTGATAAATCAGTTCATTCAACACCACGACCGGTGCGCGACGGGCCAAGCGCTCGATGAGAATTTCCACTTTACGGAAGTTTTTCACCAACTTTTCCAGATGCTCGCCGCCAATAGCCGGAGCAGACTCGTTGACGTGCAGGCTAGCGCCATCCAGCGCCATATTAGTCTGGAACTCCAGCATGGCATCTTCGTCTTTCAGATACTGCTCATGCTTACCTTTTTTCACCTTATACAAAGGTGGTTGAGCGATATAGATGTATCCACGCTCGACGATTTCCGGCATCTGACGATAGAAGAAGGTCAGTAAGAGGGTACGAATATGCGCACCATCCACGTCCGCATCCGTCATTATGATGATGTAGTGATAACGCAGTTTATCCGGATTGTATTCGTCACGACCGATACCACAACCTAAGGCCGTGATTAAGGTCGCCACTTCTTGCGACGACAACATCTTGTCGAAACGGGCTTTTTCGACGTTGAGGATCTTACCCTTCAGCGGCAAAATCGCTTGGTTCTTACGATTACGCCCCTGCTTGGCCGAGCCACCGGCCGAGTCACCTTCCACTATATAAAGTTCAGATAGCGCGGGATCTTTTTCTTGGCAATCCGCCAACTTGCCCGGTAAACCGGCCAAATCCAGCGCGCCTTTACGGCGGGTCATATCACGAGCTTTACGGGCCGCTTCACGGGCACGGGCCGCATCAATAATCTTGGTCACGACGATTTTGGCGTCGCTGGGGTTTTCCAGCAAATACTCGTTAAAGCGCTCATTCATGGCTTGCTCAACCGCCGTTCTCACCTCTGAAGACACTAACTTATCTTTAGTTTGCGAGGAGAACTTAGGATCCGGCACTTTCACCGAAATCACTGCCGTTAAGCCTTCACGGGCATCGTCGCCAGAAGCGGAAGTTTTCGCTTTCTTGCTGTAGCCTTCCTTGTCCATAAAGCTATTTAACGTACGGGTTAACGCACCTCTAAAGCCGGCCAAGTGGGCGCCACCGTCACGCTGAGGAATGTTGTTAGTAAAGCAGAAGACGTTCTCTTGATAAGAGTCGTTCCACTGCATCGCCACTTCCACCGTAATGCCGCCTTCTTCTTCACTCACAAAGTGAAACGCTTTTGGGTGGATCGGCGTTTTGTTCTGATTTAAGTATTCCACGAAGGCACTGATACCGCCTTCATACTCAAAATGCGCCTCTTTATCGGTCTGCTCATCGGTCAACTTAATCGAGATACCCGAGTTAAGGAACGACAGTTCGCGTAAACGCTTAGCTAAAATTTCAAAGTGAAATTCGGTATTGGTAAATGTCTCGTGGCTAGGCCAAAAACGGATCAAGGTACCGTTTTTAGACGTATCGCCCACTATCGCTAACGGCGCTTGTGGCACACCGTGGCGATAAGTCTGCTCATGCACCTTACCGTCGCGCCAAATGGTCAGCTGTAATTTCTCTGACAGCGCGTTTACCACAGAGACACCTACGCCGTGCAAACCACCGGAAACTTTATAGGAGTTGTCGTCGAACTTACCGCCAGCATGCAGTACTGTCATGATAACTTCGGCGGCGGAGCGACCTTCTTCTTCGTGAATGCCCACCGGAATGCCGCGGCCATCATCGGATACGGACACTGAGCCGTCACCGTGAATGATGACCACGATATCTTTACAGTGGCCAGCTAAGGACTCATCTATCGAGTTATCCACCACCTCAAACACCATATGGTGGAGGCCGGAGCCATCGTCGGTGTCGCCGATATACATACCCGGACGTTTACGAACCGCATCCAGACCTTTTAATACCTTAATACTCGAAGAGTCGTAAGTGTGTTCACTCATTGGCTTACTCGCACTCCTGGGTTTCGGTGATTTCACCCTGTTTCACATGAAACAGCTTGCTGTTATCCCGTGTGATCATTTGACTGAGCTGTGACACATCGATGGCGGACACAAACACTTGGGCACCCAAGTCATTGAGTCGGTGTGCCAGTAAGGCCCGCTTATGTTCATCCAGCTCAGACGCAAAGTCGTCGATTAAAAAAATACAATCCTGATTGGATTCGGTTTTCAGGTACCGGCCTTGGGCCAAGCGCATGGCGCAGACCAGCAACTTAAGCTGGCCCCGAGACAATAAATCTTGCACCGGCATGCCGCGCGCCTTGATGCGGATTTCGGCTTTGTGGGGCCCAGAATGGGTATATCCCAAGCCAAGATCTCGCTCCAAACCCTGCTCTAACACTTGGGCCAGCTCGACTTGCCGGTCCCAACCGCGAAAAAAATCAAACGTAAAATCGTATTCAGGCAGAAAATCGCGCGCAATCTCACGAATTACCGGCTCGATAGCATCCGCATATTGCTGCCTGAATAGACTCAAATTTTCGGCCGTGGCCACTAACTGCTGATCCCAAAAGCGTAATTCGCTGCTCGGACGCTGTTTGCGTAACAGCGCATTGCGCTGTTTTAATAAACGACGGTACTGACCCCAGACGCTAAAAAACTGACGATTAGAGTAAAAAAGCCCCCAGTCCAAATAAGCGCGGCGCAGCTTAGGACCACCGGTTAACAGATTATACCCTTCTGGGTGGATCAACTGAATGGGCAATATGTGGGCGAGATCGGATAAACGCTCGGCCATTCGCCCACCGACCTTGAGTCGGGTGTCGCCACCGCGGTTTTTGCTCAACCCGATCGACAGGCCATTATCTTGACTTGCAATGCGCGCGAACAAGGTAAAAGTCGTTTCACCTTGGTGGATCACCCGCCCAGTTAAGTGGGTCCGAAACGAGCGGCCCACACCTAAATAGTGAATGGCCTCTAAAATACTGGTCTTACCGCTGCCATTAGGCCCAATCAGCACATTAATGCCCGCAGCCGGCACTAAGCGACCATGGGCAATATTACGAAAGTCTTTTAACTGCAGATTGAGCAAAGCCATGCTTAGAGTCGCATCGGCATCACGACGTACAACGCATCTCCGCTGTCTTCGGCCTCAATTAAGCCACTACTACTGGCATCTTTCAGGCTAACTTTTACCTTATCAGACTTCAGGGTGCCGAGCACATCGAGCACGTAGGACACGTTAAAACCAATTTCGAGGTCCGAGCCCTGATAATCTACGTCCAATACTTCCTCAGCTTCTTCTTGCTCTGGGTTATTAGCAGTAATTTTCAGTACTTGATGCTGCATGTTTAAGCGTACGCCACGAAATTTTTCGTTGGACAAAATAGCGGCTCGGGAAAAGGCTTGGCGTAACTCTTCACGACCACAGATCAGTGTCTTATCGCATTCGCGCGGTAACACCCGACGATAATCTGGGAAGCGACCGTCGACCAGTTTAGAAGTGAAGGTAAAGCCTGGGGTAACGGCACGAATATTATTCTTACCAATTTGTAGGCGCACGTCTTGATCGTCATGCTCTAACAATTTTACCAGCTCGAGTACGCCCTTGCGCGGCACTATCACCTGTTGCGCCGGCAGCGACTCTGAGAGTAACTCGCGCTGGCAGGTAGCCAAACGGTGGCCGTCGGTGGCGACGGTGCGCAGCAACTGGCCGTCCGTTTCAAATAGCATGCCGTTTAAGTAATAACGTACATCTTGAATGGCCATCGAAAACTGCGTGGACTCGATCAGCTTCTTTAATGCCAGCTGATTAATGTCGAACTCCAGCTCAGAGCTCCATTCTTCGATATTGGGGAAGTCTTCGGCGGCCAGCGTCGCCAAATTAAAACGGCTGCGCCCAGAGCGCAAAATAAGCCGCTCGCCTTCTTGGCTAAACTTCAGCTCGGCGCCATCGGGCAGACCACGACACAAATCTAACATCTTACGCGCCGGCACCGTGGTGCGACCGTCTGTGGCGTTACCTTGCAATTCAACGCGAGCGATCATTTCCACTTCAGTGTCTGTGCCGGTCATTAATAAGGCATTTTCGCGGACGCTGAGCAAAATATTGTTAAGAATGGGCAAATTAGGTCGGCCACCCAAGGCGCTGGACACCAGTTGCAAAGGGCGCAATAGGGCTTCGCGGCTAATAGTAAACTGCATGGGGCTCTCCGATTTAGGAAGACAAGGTGCGGATAAGATTAGAATAATCTTCCTTTATATCATGACTTTCTTCGCGCAGCTGGGCGATTTTTCGACAAGCGTGCAGCACTGTGGTGTGGTCGCGGCCGCCAAAAGCGTCACCAATCTCGGGTAACGAGTGGTTAGTTAGCTCTTTCGCCAAGGCCATGGCGACTTGACGAGGACGCGCTACCGAGCGTGAACGACGCTTAGATAAGATATCAGACAGCTTTATTTTATAATATTCGGCCACGGTTTTCTGGATATTATCCATAGTCACCAGTTTTTCCTGCAGTGCTAATAAGTCACGCAAGGCTTCACGCACAAAATCGATATTAATGGCACGACCGGTAAAATTAGCGTTGGCCATCACTCGGTTCAAGGCGCCTTCCAGCTCACGCACGTTAGAACGCAACCGCTTGGCAATAAAGAAAGCGACCTCGTGGGGCAGGCGCATTTTATTTTCGTCGGCTTTGCGCATCAAAATCGCTACCCGCGTTTCTAACTCAGGAGGCTCTATGGCGACGGTTAAGCCCCACCCGAAACGCGACTTAAGCCGGTCTTCTACGCCCACTATCTCTTTTGGATAACGGTCTGAGGTCAAAATAATTTGCTGATTGCCTTCTAACAAGGCGTTAAAGGTATGGAAGAACTCTTCTTGGGAGCGCTCTTTATTAGCAAAAAACTGAATATCATCGATAAGCAAAGCATCCACGCTGCGGTAATAGCGTTTAAATTCTTCGATGGCGTTATTTTGCAGTGCCTTGACCATGTCTTGCACGAAACGCTCTGAGTGCATGTAGATGACTTTGGCATCGGCCTTGCGTGCTCGTATGCCGTTGGCCACGGCGTGCAACAGGTGCGTCTTACCCAAGCCGGTGCCGCCATATAAAAACAGCGGATTATAAGCACCGCCCGGATTCTCAGCCACTTGCTGAGCTGCCGCGCGCGCCAACTGATTCGATTTACCTTCGACGAAATTATCGAAAGTATAGTTAGCATTGACGTTGCTCTTATAAATCAGCTCTGGCTTATCTTCCGCGCGCTCAATCCAAGACGGCGCCAGCTGCTCAGTGGCCGCCGTCTTAGGATTTGGCTGCTTGGCGGCACAGGCCGGTTGGCTCTCGTGGCTCGCCATTAAATTAACGGGAGGACGTTTTTTGCCCACCTCAAATTTCATCTGTGGACAATTACTGCCGCAGAATTCACTGAGCAGACTATTAATGCGTAATAAATATTTATCCCGTACCCAATCCAGTACAAAACGGTTCGGCGCAGACAAGGTCAAAGTATTCTCGTCAGATTCCGCTTGCAGCGGCCGGATCCACATACTGAATTCTGCCGAGGGCAATTCATCTTGTAGCCGGTTAAGACACTGCTGCCAAAGCGTAGCGCTCATCAAAACTCCTGGGACTAAGGGATCAATCAAGGGGACGTTATTCTACTTAGCCAAGGGCCGGATCTCTAGCCGGATCGTGTCGATCTACTAAAATATGATCCTTGACATCTGTGCATAACTTATTACTCATACACAGGATCCTTCTCGTTATAAACAAGCTACCCACAAGTAAACCTATCGCTTGATCCAAAAATGAGATCTAGATCATGTTTTTGGTGTGAGCAATATGCATAATTGTTGTTGTACTTTTTATAACCACTATCCATATATAAAATATATGTTAAAATTCTGTGAGCTGGCTGCCCCGAGAACGGTAAGGGTGCTGTGATGGTGCTGCGATTGGTAGCCCTTTAAACGTTATGGAGAAAAGCATGAAAAAGACCCATTATTTAGCCGGACTGGTATTAATGTCAGCAACTGCTGCTATGCCTGCTTTTGCAGCTGACGACTGTACCATTGAAATCAACAGCAACGATGCAATGCAGTTTGACCAGACAGAGCTGAGCGTGCCTGCCACCTGTGAAGAAGTGACCCTGACCCTGCACCACACAGGTTCTATGCCTAAAGCGGCTATGGGCCATAACTGGGTACTGACTACCACCGAAGACATGCAACCTGTTGCCACAGATGGCATGGCAGCAGGCGCCGATAACGATTATATCAAAGTCGATGACGAGCGTGTGATTGCGCACACTAAACTAATCGGTGGCGGTGAAAGCGACACTATCACCTTCAGCACAGCTGACCTGAATGCGGGAGACGATTACAGCTTCTTCTGTTCGTTTCCCGGCCACATTGGCATCATGAAAGGCACTTTCAGCCTGACTGAATAAACTTATTACAGGTGCCCGCCCGGGCACCTGTTTGTTGTTACATCTCCTCGACCTTACTCAACTCTTTCGTTTCCACTGGTTTCATATCTGGCCTCTATTGAGCTAGCCAAACTCTTTACCTCATTTTCCCAGCCTCCCACTTATTGGTAGAGCTGTTTTTGCTGTACTACGGCTTGCCACAAATAATGCCAATTTTTATCGGTCTTAGCGCCTTAATGCCGCCTTGATTGGCTTAACACTGTACTTTTTACCCAAGGGGCTACCCAAGACCTAAGCTGCCTGCTCACCCAAAAATCGTCTTAATCCTTAAGCCCGTAAGCGGGCATGGTTTTTTGTTGCTAACACCCAGCGCTTCTGTATAATTTCAGCCCCGCGATCATTAAGGATCTTGGGATCGATCTAGACGAGCAGAAATACTTAGCCGTATAGGTCATCAATCACGGCTATGGATTGACGTTATAAACAGAACTGTTTAGAATTCGGCCTCTTTGGTGGGGCCGTCTTGGTGATGCTTATGCGTCTGTCAAGCACATGGCCAAACTGTATAGCTAACTGACACAGCGGTAATAACTACTATGAAACGCACTTTTCAACCTTCAAATCTGAAGCGTAAACGCAGCCACGGTTTCCGTGCTCGCAAGGCCACTGTTGGTGGTCGTAAAGTATTGGTCGCTCGTCGCGCCAAAGGTCGTGTCCGTCTGAGCGCCTAATGGCCAGACACGCCTTTACACGGGAGTTACGTTTGTTAACTCCCGCCCATTTTAAAAACGTCTTCGACAACCCTGTCCGAGCGGCATCTCCACATCTCACACTTCTTGCCAAACCAAACGAACTAGGTCACCCCAGACTGGGATTAGCTGTACCTAAAAAAGCACTAAAGCGTGCCGTTTGGCGCAATAGGGTCAAACGTGTTACTCGCGAAGCCTTTCGTTTAAAGCAACATCAATTACCCAGTGTCGATATTGTAGTGATCGCTAAAAAGGGCATCGGAGAAGTACCCAACGACGAGCTGTTTGAATTGCTGGATAGATTATGGCGCACGCTTTCTCGCCGCTGCAACGAATCAGCATAGGCATTCTTCGGCTATACCAAGTGGTCATCAGTCCATTGCTTGGGCCCAGGTGTCGCTTTACTCCCACCTGTTCGCAATACGCCATTGAAGCCATCCGGCTGCACGGTTTTTTAAAAGGCGGTTGGTTAACTACCAAACGTCTACTAAAATGCCATCCTTTAGGTCCAAGTGGCCACGATCCGGTCCCGACAAAGCGAAGATAATAAACTATGGAATCTCAACGCAATATACTGATTATCGCTCTGCTGCTGGTGAGTTTTCTCGTCTGGCAGAAGTGGGATGAGCATAAGAATCCGCCCGTTGTGGCACAGCAAAGCTCGCAAACCACCTCTGAGTCCAACTCAAGTGACGCTAACTTCATTCCTGAATCCGATAGCGTGCAAGTGGATGGCGAAGTACCGACTGACGCCGCCGCACCCGCTAGACGTAATCTTATTACTGTACTGTCCGACACGCTCAAGCTGACCATAGACACCCAAGGCGGTGACATAGTCGGTACTGAGTTACTCGAACATAACGGCACATTAGACTCATACAACAAGTTTGTATTGCTGACTGATACTCCCAACTTCGTGAATATTGCGCAAAGTGGCCTGATCGGTCGCGATGGCCCAGATGCTAACCCACAAGGTCGTCCGATTTACCAAACCGAGCAACAAGACTACGCCCTAACCGAAGGCCAAGACAGCTTGAGTGTGCCGCTGACCTTTACCAATGATAAAGGCGTGGTGTTCACCAAAATCTTCACCTTAACTCGTGATAGCCATGTGGTTAAGGTCAGCTACCAAATTGCTAACAAGAGTAATGAGCCGGTAGAGACTCAGCTGTACGGTCAATTAAAGCAAAGCGTTAACTCCGTCGATGAAAAAAGCGGCAACATGCTAATGGCCTCCGCTTATCGTGGCCCTGCTTATTCAAGCGTCGAGACTCGTTATACTAAGTACGACTTTAAGAAAGTAAAAGAAACAAACCTAGAGCTAATCACGGCCAATGGCTGGGTTGCCATGCTGCAGCACTATTTTGTGTCGGCTTGGATTGCGCCTTTAGAAGACGGCAACCAAATTTATAGCCGTTACTTGAACAACCAAGGCCAAGCCATTATCGGTTTTAAAGCTCAGCCGACTACGGTAGCGGCAGGCAGCGAACAAACCGTGACCGCCGATCTGTGGTTAGGTCCTAAATTGCAGAAGGAAATGGCTGCAGCCGCCGAGAACCTCGACTTAACCGTCGACTACGGTTGGCTGTGGTTTATTGCTCAGCCATTATTTAAGCTGCTACTCTTCTTACAAAGCTTCACCGTAAACTGGGGTTTTGCCATTATCCTGACGACCTTTGTGGTGCGCGGTATTATGTACCCGCTCACCAAGGCTCAGTACACCTCAATGGCTAAGATGCGCTTGCTGCAGCCAAAACTGGCCGCACTCAAAGAACGCTATGGCGACGATCGCCAGAAGATGTCTCAGGGCATGATGGAGCTGTACAAGAAAGAAAAAGTAAATCCACTGGGCGGCTGTTTACCGATTTTGGTACAGATGCCAATTTTCATCTCCCTGTATTGGGTATTGATGGAATCAGTTGAACTGCGCCATGCGCCTTTCATTCTGTGGATCCATGACCTATCGGTACGCGACCCTTACTTTGTGTTGCCGATTCTGATGGGTATCAGCATGTACTTAATTCAGAAGATGAGCCCCACCACGGTCACGGACCCACTGCAGCAGAAAGTGATGCAGTTTATGCCGATCATCTTTACCTTCTTCTTCTTGTGGTTCCCAGCAGGCCTTACCCTGTACTGGTTAGTCAGTAACGTGGTGACCATAGCTCAGCAGTGGTATATCTTCCGCCAATTAGAGAAGAAAGGCCTGCACGGCAGCAATCCCGCCGCTTAACAGGATTTGCTGGTAGCCCCTGCTAGCTGCTAGCCTCAGAAATCAATACACTAAAGGCGACCCTAGGGTCGCCTTTTTAATGCTAATCGCCTTGAATGTGTAATGGAGTAACAGATGTCGTTTGATACCATAGTGGCCCAAGCCACGGCCCCAGGCCGCGGCGGCGTAGGCATAATACGCATCTCTGGCTCTCAGGCAGAAACCGTGGCCCAAGCCGTGCTCGGTAAGGTGCCTAAGGTACGTTTCGCCGACTATCTGCCCTTTAAAGATGCCCAAGGCCAAGTGCTCGACCAAGGTATAGCCCTGCTTTTTAAAGGCCCCAATAGTTTTACCGGAGAAGACGTACTGGAGCTGCAAGGCCATGGCGGTCCGGTCGTATTAGACATGCTGATCAAGCGCATTTTAGAGCTGCCAGGCCTTCGTCCCGCTAAAGCCGGTGAATTCAGTGAGCGCGCCTTCTTAAATGACAAATTAGACTTAGCCCAAGCCGAAGCTATCGCCGACTTAATAGAAGCCTCCAGCGAGCAAGCCGCTCGCTCGGCATTACAATCGTTAAAAGGCGAGTTTTCTAATCATGTGCATGGCTTGGTAGAGGCGCTCATCAATCTGCGCATCTTTGTTGAAGCCGCCATCGACTTTCCGGAAGAAGAAGTGGATTTTCTTTCGGATGGAAAAATTGCCGCCGGCCTGTACGCCATCATCGACCGGTTAAGCGAAGTCCAACGCCAGGCGCGCCAAGGCGCCATCATACGCGAAGGCATGAAGGTGGTGATTGCTGGGCGCCCTAACGCCGGTAAATCCAGCCTGCTTAACGCACTGGCCGGTAAAGAATCAGCTATAGTGACCGACATCGCCGGCACCACACGCGACGTGCTGCGCGAATTTATCCATTTAGACGGCATGCCGCTGCACATTATCGACACCGCAGGCTTACGTGAAGCCACAGACGCCGTAGAGCGCATCGGCATCGAGCGGGCTTGGTCTGAAATTGAGCAGGCAGATCGCATCCTATTCATGGTGGATGGCACCACAACAGAGGCGCTGCACCCCAAAGATATTTGGCCAGATTTTGTTGACCGACTGCCAGCCCACATAGGGCTTACCGTTATACGTAACAAGGCAGATTTAAGCGGCGAGCCCCTAGCTGTCATCAGCGATGGCGAGCACCCTGTTTATCCGATTTCCGCTATGACTGGCCTAGGTGTAGAAACCTTAAAAGAACACCTAAAAGACTGCATGGGCTTTCAAGGTGGCCTAGAAGGCGGTTTTAGTGCTCGCCGTCGTCACTTAGATGCCCTCGATAATGCCGACCAACATTTACAGATGGCCAAAGAACAACTCGAAGTCTATAAGGCCGGCGAGTTAGTAGCCGAAGAACTACGCCTAGCCCAAGAACAGCTTAGCCAGATCACCGGCGAATTTACCTCTGACGACCTGTTGGGTAAGATCTTCAGCTCGTTTTGTATTGGTAAGTAATCACTTACTTAAGCTAGTAGAGCTCATAACAGATAAGCCAACTCCTTTTCGGCTTAATTACTCTTTATTATTCAGCATAGGAACAGCAGCATGTCAGCATTTGGTACCGTTTTTGCCCCTGAGATGAGCCTAGCTCGCTACGAGCAAGGTCAGTGGAGCGACGCTCAAATCGTTAACACCGACAGCATTAGTTTGCACCCAGGTGCCCACGTACTGCATTACTCCAGCACCTGTTTTGAAGGATTAAAGGCCTTTAAACATGAAGATGGCTCCATCAACATCTTTCGCATGGATCAAAATATTGCCCGTTTGACCCAGAGCAGTGAATTACTGTCTTTGCCGGCGGTGAATGCGGCTCAGCTCAAATTGATGATCTTGGATATCGTTAAGCGCTATGCCAGTGAGGTGCCAACCCCTCCCGGCTCCATGTATATTCGCCCCACTCACATAGGCACCGAGGCCTCTATCGGCAAGGCCGCCGCGCCCAGCAATACGTCTCTACTGTATGTGTTACTGTCGCCGGTCGGTGATTACTTCGCCAGTGGCAGCAAGCCACTACGCTTGTTATTAGCCGACGAAACCCGCTGCGCCTCCCACATGGGTGTAGTAAAAAGCGGCGGCAACTACGCCAGCGCCCTGCAGCCCATCTTAAAGGCGCGCCAATCCGTGCAGGCCGACCAAGTATTGTTCTGCCCAGGTGGTGATGTGCAAGAGACGGGTGCGGCTAACTTCTTATTGATAGACGGCAACGAGATCATCACTAAATCTCTCGATAGCTCGTTTTTGCATGGCATTACCCGCCATTCCATTCTGACCTTGGCTCGTGACCGCGGCATGACAGTCTCTGAGCGCGCACTTAGCGTAGAAGAGTTATTAGAGCGCGCCCAAAAGCCAGGTGCTGAAGCCGCCTTATCTGGCACGGCCGCGGTATTAACCTCGGTTGGCACCTTAATTCACGACGGCAAAGAATATACCGTAGGCAACGGCGAAGCCGGCCCCACCACCAATGCGCTGCGCCAAGCACTCAACGATATTCAATGGGGCAAAGCGGCCGATACTCACGGTTGGCTCACTAAAGTCTGTTAAAGCTCGCGTCTTGAGCCGAGAAACCGGCTAATTCGGTTCGCAAATTGAGCCGATAAAAACGGCTATTCGGCTCATCTTGTCCTTTAAAAAATTCTGGCGTACACATAGTGCTGAACAATCTAAGGTGATCCTACCGCTGATATTTCATTTTATAGTCTGAAAAATCTCAATAGAAACACACGGCTCACTTACGGATTTATCTATGACAGCGTCGCTATGCGGCTGCTAAAAAGTTTTTGCTACCGCCAAAACAGGGAATAATTTATACTTTCTAACCCTCAAAACATCGAAGATTCTAATGCTAAAAAAAGTTGAACGGTCCTTAGAAAAAACGATCTTTAATAGCCGCTGGATACTGGCTCCTTTTTACCTAGGTTTAGTGCTGGGTATCATATTGATGTTTATCAAGTTCGCCCAAGAACTCTGGCACATGACTGCCCATGTTTTTAGCGCCTCTGAAGCCGATGTGATTGTAGGAATATTGTCACTGGTCGATATGGCGTTAGTAGCCAGCTTACTGCTTATTATTATCTTCAGCGGCTACGAAATTTTCATCTCAAAGATTGATACCGGTAATCATACAGACCGCCCCGACTGGATGGGAAAGATCGACTTTTCTGGCCTTAAACTAAAAGTGATTGGTGCCATAGTCGCCATTTCTGCGATTGATCTTTTGAAGTCATTTATGGATATACCTCGCGAGATGAGTGATGCTGATGCCGCCAGCCTGATGTGGAAAGTCATCATTCACATGACATTCGTACTGTCCGGCGTATTCTTTGCCATTATGGACAAAGTTGCCGGTGAAACTAAAAAACACTAGTCCTGATTAACGTTCAGTATAGGTCTTGAATACCCATCACCAAGGGATTTGCTCTTGGTGATGGCGATGGCGATGGCGAGCCAGTGAATATAATTATCCCCCTCTGTGAATAGTGTTTCTTCTCATAAGTCATTTGAGCGATAACCGCCTTTTATACTTTCACAGCATCCATAACGTGAACCTGTAGTCACGCTTAGCGGATTATTAGGCCCGTAACCTCCCATTCAAAAACTAGACGACTGGTCTAATAATATATAAAGTGCCTTTCATGAACGCAAAACATCAAGATACTCGCCAACACTTACTCGATACCGGTCGCGAAACTCTCGCAGCAAAAGGCTTTAGTTCGGTTGGTTTGAGCGCACTGTTACAACAGGCTGGCGTGCCCAAGGGCTCCTTCTATCACTACTTTAAATCCAAAGAGCAGTTTGGCGAGGCGCTGCTACAAGACTACTTTGAGTTTTATCTCACCGAGTTAGGGCAGTTATTCAGCCAGCCCGAGCTAAATCATCAGCAACGGCTGATGAGCTATTGGAGCGAATGGCAGCGCCGCTATTGCAGCCCAGAAGGACGCAGCGATTGTTTAGTAGTGAAGCTGAGTGCCGAAGTGGCCGACTTGTCGGAGCCGATGCGTTTGGTGCTTAAATTAGGTACCGAGCAGGTGATAGCCTGCATTAGTCGCTGCATAGAAGGCGGCGTGCAGGAAGGTTCTTTGCTGGTGAAAGAGCCTATGTTATTGGCCACTAACCTCTACCAGCTCTGGCTGGGCGCCAGCTTGTTAACTAAGCTACATCGTGATGATAGCCAAATGGATATGGCTATGCAGCTGACCCGTCAGTTGCTCGGCGCGCGGTAATTTAATCGCTTTTTAATTCAAACGAGGCTCGCCTGATGGCGAGTTTTTTTAACGGCAACCACTAGACGACCGGTCTAATTTAATTGTTTATTTAACCGAAAAAAAGGTGATTTATTATGCAAGACTTTAGCTTTTACAATCCCACCCGTATCGAATTTGGCGCCGGAAAAATTGCGCAGTTAAGCGAGCTGGTGCCTGCCGCTGCTCGCGTACTAGTGTTGTTAGGTGGCGATAGTGCCCGTCGCTCCGGCACGCTGGACGAAGTGTTAGCGGCACTCGGTGAGCGTGAAGTACAGCTGTTTAATGGCATAGAGCCAAATCCTAGCTTTGAAACCTTAATGCAGGCGGTGGCGCAGGTACGTGAGCAGCAGCTGGATTATTTGCTGGCCGTAGGTGGGGGCTCTGTAATAGATGGTACTAAGTTTGTGGCGGCCGCTGCACTCTATGAAGGTGATGCTTGGGATATTTTGCTAAAGAGCGGCCAAAATGTAACGGCTGCCCTGCCCTTTGGCTGCGTGTTAACCCTGCCGGCCACTGGATCGGAAATGAACAAAGGCTCAGTTATTACACGCAAATCCTTGGCCGCTAAACTGCCATTTATGAGTGAACATCTGTACCCAGTATTTTCTATTCTGGATCCGGTTAAGACCTACACCTTGCCACCTCGGCAAATTGCCAACGGCGTGGTCGATGCCTTTATGCACGTGATGGAGCAATACCTGACTTATCCGGCCAATGCGCCAGTACAAGACAGATTCGCCGAAGGTTTACTGCAAACCTTAATTGAAATTGGCCCCAAAGCCTTGGCGGAGCCAGAAGATTATCAAACGCGCGCCAGTTTAATGTGGACCGCTACGCTTGCGCTGAACGGCTTAATTGGCGCCGGTGTACCGCAAGATTGGGCTACCCATATGTTGGGCCATGAGCTCACCGCGTTGCACGGCTTGGATCACGCGCAAACCTTGGCCATTATTTTGCCGGAAATGTTGCGCCAGCGTAAAGCCACCAAACTTGGTAAGTTGGTGCAATACGCCGAGCGCGTTTGGGGAATAACGACGGGTAGTGAAGATGAAAAAGCCGAAGCGGCTATCGAACGCACCCGTGACTTCTTCGAGTCGGTAGGCGTAAAAACGCGCCTTGGCGACTATGGTTTAGGAGCCGAGCATATCGATGCCATTATCGACAGCTTGCAGTCTCATGGCATGACTCAGCTGGGTGAGCATGGCGATGTAACGCCAGAGCTATGCCGCAACATCTTGCTCGCCAGCCTATAAATAAGGAGCTCTTATGCAACAGACTCAACAAAGCAATCGCCAACTGACCTTGGCCGCCCGCCCCGTCGGCGCGCCTAAAACCAGCGACTTTGCATGGCAAGAAACCGCCATCCCAGAGCCAAAAGCAGGCGAAGTGCTGCTGCGCACGGTATTTTTAAGCCTGGATCCTTATATGCGTGGCCGCATGAGCGATGCCGAATCTTATGCGGATCCGGTGGCTATTGGCCAGCCTATGGTCGGCGGCACAGTGAGCCGAGTACAGATAAGCCAGCATCCAGATTATCAAGTGGGCGATTGGGTACTCAGCTACAGCGGTTGGCAAGACTACGCGCTGTCTAGCGGCGAGGGCTTAATCAAGCTGGATCCCACTCAAGTACCGCCTTCTTATGCCTTGGGTGTGTTGGGTATGCCGGGCTTTACCGCTTATATGGGCTTACTCGATATAGGGCAACCCCAGCCTGGTGAAACTATCGTCGTGGCCGCCGCCACCGGTGCCGTGGGCGCCATGGTGGCGCAGATTGGTAAGCTCAAAGGTTGCCGCGTGGTGGCCATAGCCGGTGGTAAGGAAAAATGCGCTTATGCACTGGAAAAATTGGGCGTAGATTTTTGTATCGACCATAAGGCGGAAGACTTTGCCGAGCAATTAGCCAACGCCTGCACGGATGGCATAGACGTGTACTTCGAAAGCGTGGGTGGCAAGGTGCTGGATGCGGTACTGCCGCTGCTTAATACTGGGGCGCGCATTCCAGTGTGCGGCTTAATTTCACAGTACAACGCCACTGACTTGCCGAATGGCCCAGATCGCTTAGGCCTACTGATGGGTACCATTCTCATCAAACGGCTGACGGTGAAGGGTTTTATTATCTTCGATGATTACGCCCATCGTTATCAGGAATTTGCCCAACAAATGGCGGCTTGGCTGCGCGAGGGCAAAATCCACTATCGCGAGCAAATCGTCGACGGGTTAGAAAATGCACCTCAGGCTTTTATGGGCTTATTACAGGGTGAGAACTTCGGCAAACTTGTGATCCGCGTCGGTGAGGATGAACTGCGTTAAGGAATCCAAATCAACAGACTGCTAGGAGTCATATGCTGCGAGTCATTTGAGATCTAGATCACATTCACTTACTCTGTGTTATACCTTTTAGGGCGCTTATGCGCCCTTCTTGTATTCGCATTCCATATAAAATATACATAACTCTTATTCATAAAAAACCAATACTCGTTTTATCTCTCCCTAAACGGTCAATGTTTAGGCCTTTAGCACTGTTAAGGAGTAAAGATGTTAGGTATTAAGCTTCAAAGAGCATGCTTGTTAGCACTCACCATCCTAGTGCCGCTTGGTTCTGCTCAAGCGGCAGAAAAATTCAAAGCCGTCACCACCTTTACCGTGATCGCCGACATGGCACAAAATGTGGCCGGTGACGCGGCCATCGTCACCTCCATTACCAAGCCGGGAGCAGAAATTCACGATTATCAGCCTACGCCCGGCGATATTATTCGTGCCCACGATGCCCAGCTGATGTTCTCTAATGGCCTAAATCTTGAGCAGTGGTTTCAAAAATTTTATCAAAACATGAAAGACATGCCCGAAGTAGTCATATCCGATGGCATAGAGCCCATGGGCATAGTGGCCGGCCCTTATCAAGGTAAGCCAAACCCCCATGCGTGGATGTCACCGAAAAACGCCATTATTTACGTGGATAATATTCGCGATGCCTTTGTGAAATACGACCCCGATAATGCAGCGATTTATCAGGCCAACGCCGCCGCCTACAAAGCCAAGATTGAGGCGGAAATTACTCCTATTCAGCAGCTGATTACCGAGTTGCCAGAAGATAAGCGTTGGTTAGTGACCAGCGAAGGGGCCTTCTCTTATTTAGCACGCGACTTTGGCTTGAAAGAGCTGTTTTTATGGCCGATAAACGCAGATCAGCAAGGCACGCCGCAGCAGGTACGCAAGGTAGTAGATACGGTGCGTGAGCAGCATATTCCAGCGATATTTAGCGAAAGTACCATCTCCGATAAACCCGCCAAACAAGTGGCCCGTGAAACCGGTAGCCATTATGGCGGCGTCTTATATGTGGACTCGTTAAGCGAGCTGGACGGCCCAGTGCCCAGCTATTTAGAGCTGCTGCGCGTCACCTCAGACACCATAGTGCAAGGCATTCAAGACGGCATGGCCAAGCAAGCAACCTCATCCACAGCAATCACAGGAGAGAAAAAATGAGTTTAGAGCAGCCAATAATAAAGAAAGCTGCTTTAAACCCGGACTTAGCGCTAGGTTCGGGGATTAAGGTCACGGATGTTACTGTGACCTATCGTAATGGCCACACGGCGCTGCGCGATGCCAGTTTTACTATTCCCACTGGCACCATAGCGGCGCTGGTGGGCGTGAACGGCTCAGGTAAATCCACGCTATTTAAGGCCATCATGGGTTTTGTGCACGTAGCCAAAGGCGAGATCAGCGTATTAGGTATGAGCGTGGCCGAGGCCTTACGCCAAAACCTAGTGGCCTATGTGCCCCAGTCGGAAGAAGTAGACTGGAACTTTCCCGTCTTAGTAGAAGATGTGGTGATGATGGGCCGCTACGGCCACATGGGTTGGCTGCGCCGCGCCAAGCAAGCCGATCACGATGCGGTAAGCCAAGCGCTAGAGCGCGTTAATATGAGCGAGTTCCGAAAGCGCCAAATTGGTGAGTTATCCGGCGGGCAAAAGAAGCGGGTGTTTTTAGCCCGCGCCTTGGCGCAAAACGGCCGCATTATCTTGCTCGATGAGCCTTTTACCGGCGTAGATGTGACGACCGAAGACCAAATTATCGCCCTGTTACAAGAGCTGCGCGATGAAGGTAGGGTGATGTTAGTGTCTACTCACAATCTAGGCTCGGTGCCGGAATTTTGTGATCGTACCATCTTAATTAAAGGCACTGTGCTGGCCCACGGCACTACCCAAGATACCTTTACTCAAGAGAACCTAGAGCTGGCCTTTGGCGGCGTATTGCGCCACTTCGTGATCAATGAAAACCAGCACGGTCGTGAGCATGTGATTGGCATTATTAGTGATGATGAGCGCCCACTCATTATCAAGGCCGGTCAAGCCCATAGCCGTGAGGCACAAAGCCAGTGGGAGGATAAAGATAATGAGCCTACTGCTTGAGCCCTTTAGTTATCAATACATGATTAATGCCATGTGGGTCTCTTCTTTAGTGGGCGGCGTGTGCGCTTTTTTATCCTGCTATTTAATGCTTAAAGGTTGGTCGCTAATTGGCGATGCCCTTTCCCACTCTATCGTTCCCGGGGTAGCGGGCGCTTACATGCTGGGCTTACCGTTTTCGCTGGGGGCATTTTTTGCCGGTGGTTTGGCAGCGGGCACCATGTTGTTTTTAAATCAGCGTAGCAAACTCAAAGAAGACGTAATTATCGGGCTGATTTTTTCCAGCTTCTTCGCGCTGGGCCTGTTTATGATCTCGCTTAAGCCAACGGCGGTGAACATCAAGACCATAGTGCTGGGCAATATTCTGGCCATAGATCCGATAGATATTCTGCAGCTGGTGCTAATAAGCCTAATTACCTTAGTTATCTTGCTGATGAAGTGGAAAGATATTTTAGTGGTATTTTTCGATGAAAATCATGCTCGCTCCATTGGCATTAGCCCCACCAAAATTAAGCTGCTGTTTTTTACACTGTTGGCCGCCTCTACGGTCGCAGCACTGCAAACTGTGGGCGCCTTCTTGGTGATTTGCATGGTGGTCACACCCGGTGCTACCGCTTATTTGCTCACTGATCGCTTCCCGCGTTTGCTGATGATAGCCATCACTATCGGCTCACTAACTAGCTTTATCGGCGTCTATGCCAGTTACTTTCTCGATGGCGCTACCGGCGGCATTATAGTGGTGCTGCAAACGCTGTTGTTCTTATTCGCCTTCTTCTTAGCACCTAAACACGGCTACTTTGCGGCCCGAAAACGTGCGGCGCAAGCAATGGAGGTGGCATCATGATGGAAACTTTACTGGCACCTTTTCAGTTTAGTTTTATGACTAATGCGCTGCTTATTTCGGTACTGATTGCGGTGCCCACCGCTCTGCTGTCTTGCTTTTTGGTGCTTAAAGGCTGGGCCCTCATGGGCGACGCCATGAGCCATGCGGTGTTTCCTGGGGTAGTGATCGCTTACATAGTGGGCGCGCCTTTCACCCTAGGTGCCTTTATTGCCGGCATGACTTGTGCGCTGTCGATTGGCTTCTTAAAGAACAACAGCCGGATCAAGCAAGATACTGTGATGGGTATAGTGTTCTCTGGCATGTTCGGCTTAGGTCTGCTGCTCTATGTGAAAATTAGCTCAGACGTGCATCTCGAACATATTTTGTTTGGCGATATGCTCGGCATAGGCTGGCCGGATATTCTCGAGACCGGCATTATCGCTTTGATTACTGTGCTGATCTTAGGCGGAAAATGGCGAGATTTCTTGCTGCATGCCTTCGATCCTGCTCATGCACAGGCGATTGGTTTACGTGTGAATGTGCTGCATTACAGCTTATTGTGTTTGATCGCGCTCACCATAGTGGCGGCATTAAAGTCGGTAGGTTTAATCTTGGCAATTTCGTTATTGATAGCCCCTGGTGCCATCGCCTTCTTGCTCACCAATAAGTTCAGCGTCATGTTGATCTTGTCGGTGGTGATAGCCGTGGTCGGAGCCTTCTTCGGTGTGTATCTGTCGTTCTTCATCGACAGCGCACCGGCGCCCACCATAGTGCTGCTGCTGACGCTGTTCTTTATTGCGGCTTTTATTAGAGCCAGCCGTAAGCAAAGCAAAATAGAAGTCAGTATCTAACAAGCTATGGGTTACAAACAAAAACACCGAGCCTAAGCTCGGTGTTTTTTTATAGGTAACTCACTGCTAATTCTGGGCTTTATTCTCTTCGGCCTGACAAGCAGCCGCGGTAAACAGCACGTCGGTAGAGCTGTTTAAGCCGGTTTCTGCCGAGTCTTGCAGCACGCCAATAATAAACCCGATGGCCACCACCTGCATCGCCACTTCATTGGAAATACCAAACAAGCTGCACGCCAGCGGTATCAACAATAAGGAGCCACCAGCCACCCCTGAGGCGCCGCACGCCGAGATGGAAGCAATCACACTCAGCAACAGCGCCGTGCCTAAGTCCACCTCTATGCCTAAGGTATTAACAGCAGCCAACGTCAGTACGGTAATAGTAATAGCCGCGCCGCCCATGTTGATGGTGGCACCCAAGGGGATAGATACCGAATAAGTATCTTCATGTAGATTTAGGCGCTTACATAAGTCCATATTCACCGGAATATTAGCGGCCGAGCTGCGGGTAAAGAAGGCAGTGACGCCACTTTCGCGCAGGCACTGAAACACCAGCGGATACGGATTGCGGCGAATTTTGTAGTAAACGATCAGCGGGTTCATCACCAGCGCAATAATCAGCATGGAGCCGATTAATACCGCTAACAGTCGCGCATATCCCCACAACGCCTCGAAGCCAGTTTCCGCTATGGTGCTGGCCACTAAGCCAAAGATACCAAAGGGTGCTAAACGGATCACGAAGCGCACTATGCTGGACACGCCATCAGAAATATCGCGAAACACATGTTTGCTGGACTCGGCACCGTGGCGCAGCACCATGCCAAGACCAATGGCCCAAGCTAAAATGCCGATAAAGTTACCGGTTTGCAGGGCCCGAATGGGGTTATCTACAACTTGGAATAATAAGGTCTGCAAGACCTCGGCTATACCTTCAGGCGGCGCGGCCTCGGCGGCATTCAGCGCCAGCACTAACGTTGTGGGGAACAAGAAGCTCATGATCACGGCAGTGACAGCCGCCACAAAGGTACCAATCAGATACAAGGCTAAGATGGGTTTGATATTGGTTTGGCTGCCGTGCTTATGGTTGGCGATAGAAGACAGCACCAACACGAACACCAAAATCGGCGCCACCGCTTTTAGAGCGCTAACAAACAAGTTCCCCAATAAACCGACCGACTCCGCGGCGCTCGGCCAGAACACGCCTAACAGAGTGCCAGCAATAATACCGATTAAAATTTGCGTCACCAAGCTCACGCGGTGGCTAAGGCGTACTAACAGGGGGGGTTGGTTCATAGTTATCCTTTGATGGAAAAAGTCCATCTTATCTAGTGATTTTTTAGTGACTTTATAGCAGAAGTCACTATAAAAAAACCTCCACGGTAGCATTTTGCAAGCGGCTGCACATAGCTGCGCTTTTTTATGCTGCTTTAGAGATATAAAATAATTTTTGTGCGCGCTTTACTAATCAAAAAAGCCCCATCTTGTATAACATGCTATTACCGAGTTAAGCATTTATTGAGCACAGCCATACAAGTCTATCAATATAGCCATTCGGATCTAAAATAAGGATTCTAATACTAGGCTCATGCTTCTGGCTTTCGCAAACAAGGGATGCTTATGCGTTATTTACTGTTATTTACGCTCTTATTACTCAACTTAAGCCCCTTTTCGGCCCGCGCTAGCACGCCTATCCCCGATCTTTTGCAACCTTGGGTTGCCTGGGTGTTAGCGGATGAGCCACAACGGCTGTGCCCTGTTATGTATAACCAAAGCCAAGACCGGCTATGTGCTTGGCCCACTCAACTGAACTTAGACTTAACCGACAGCGGTGGACAATTTAGCCAAGAGTGGCAGCTGTATAGCGATAGCTGGGTGCCCTTGCCAGGGGATGTTAAACACTGGCCGCAAGTCATCACTGTGAATGGCGTGCCGCAGCCGGTAAGCATGAAAAATGGCCGACCGCGTGTCAAGTTAACGGCAGGCCGGCAGCTGATCCGAGGCCAGTGGCAATGGGATCAGTTACCCAACAGTTTAATGCTGCCGCCCGCCAGTGCCTTAATTTCGCTCACCGTCAATGAGCAGCTTAAGCCGCAACCGCAACTCGATGCAGAGGGCCAACTTTGGCTAGCCAATGATCGCCAACAAGCCGCTCAGGCCCCCCCGGAAAATGCCCTTACCCTGCAGGTCTTTCGTAAGGTAAGCGACCAAATACCCCTGCAACTAAGTAGCCAGCTGATCTTAGAAGTAGCTGGCGAACAAAGGGAGCTAGTGCTAGGCCCAGTACTATTAGATAAGCAAATTCCCTTGCTGATCGACAGCCCACTTCCCGCCAAAATTGAACCCGATGGCCGTTTAACACTGCAAGTTCGCCCCGGTCGCTGGACCATAAATATTCAAAGTCGCCAGCTAGGTGAAGTAAGTGCGCTCACTCTGCCCAAGATCCCAGCACCCTGGCCCGAACAGGAGATTTGGGTGTTTAAGGCTGAACCTCAACTGAGAACCGTAACAGTAGAAAACCTGAATGCCATAGATCCGCAGCAAACGAACTTACCCAGTGATTGGCAGCAATTTCCGGCCTATCAAATGCAAGCCGGCGAAAGCATGGAGCTGCGCGAACTCTCGCGCGGTAACCCAGAGATCCAGCCTAATCAACTTAATTTACGGCGTCAGTTGTGGCTGGACTTTGACGGTAAGGGTTACAGTGTGCAAGACAGTTTCACCGGCCAGCTCAATCAAGGGTGGCGTCTAGAAGCCGATCCCACACTTAAATTAGGCCAAGTAAGACTGAACGGCCAACCGCAATTGATTACTCAGCAGGCAGGCTCTGATCTTGAAGGCATAGAAATACGCCAAGGCCAAGTGCAACTGAGTGCCGACAGCCGCTACCAAGGTTCAACTAGCAGCTTACCCGCCGTGGGCTGGAATACAGACGTACAATCTTTGCATACTCAATTAAATCTGCCACCGGGCTGGCGTTTATTCTCGGCCTCAGGCGTGGATCAGGCAGAGCACACTTGGATAGCCCAGTGGACACTGCTGGACTTATTCTTGGTGCTGATTGCCAGTGGTGGCGCCTTGCGGCTTTGGGGTTGGCATTGGGGCGTAATTACGCTAATCACGCTGACACTGATTTGGCAGGAAAATTTTGGCTTTGGCCCACCGCGCTGGGTTTGGCTAAACCTATTAGCCGCCAGCGCCTTGCTAAGGGTATTGGCAGCCGGTCGATTACGAAAATGGCTGATCGGGTATCACAGCCTTTGCTTAATTTTATTGTTGCTCAT
>JAHLFI010000151.1 GCA_018883865.1 Candidatus Oceanisphaera merdipullorum | reverse complement strand
TATCAAGCTTTGCGGAGTGGTAGTTCAGTTGGTTAGAATACCGGCCTGTCACGCCGGGGGTCGCGGGTTCGAGTCCCGTCCACTCCGCCATTATTTTAAAGCCCTGCTCTCTGAGCAGGGCTTTTTTCATTGTTGCTTCGTGAACTCTTAAGAATATCTCGGCTCCAATCTTAAATCGCTAGGTATTTACCATTACATATTAAAGCCTAAATTGTATTAGTTGCTGATGAAGGCCTATGGTTGTGGTGATATTCATAATGGATTTGTTTCCCAAATCAGAGATTAGGCTGCGGCTTCGTAGTTAACTGAGTGAGGCTGACGAACTAGTATGGCTATCCGATGACTTTGTTCACCACTTTGACATCAGCCAAGAACATATCGCCTTGGCTTTATGTTTTCGTAGGCCTAGAAGTGTACCCAGCAGTTGCTTTTTTCAAAATGTTCGAGTCCCCACTCCGCCATTAATCTTAAAAAAACCAGTATAAATACTAGGATTTGTTCGCTTAGTTTCTTTAAATAGTTATATTGTTGCTAACGACAGGGAAGGCGAGCTACATACAACAGCGTAAAACCATTCAACTTGAGTACTGCTTGTGATCATGTCTAAATTCATTAAAACCGCTGGTTTGGCTACCCTCCTCTTGGTTGGCCATGCTTACACTGCCTATTGTTATGCAGCGACAACACCTGCGAAAAACAGCGTTGCCCAACAAGATCTTGCCGCGGGTAGCGCGCTACTGGTCGATTTAACAACCAATGAAATTCTCTACGCTAACAATGAAAATTTTGTTGCCCCCATTGCCTCTGTCACCAAATTAATGACGGCTATGGTGGCGATAGATGCGCAGCAGTCTCTCGATGAAAAACTGCCGATTATCATTAGTGATACGACGGAAATGCAGGGTGTGTTTTCTCGGGTGCGCCTCGGTAGCGAGCTTAGTCGCCACGACTTATTGCTGATCACCTTAATGGCCTCAGAAAACCGCGCTGCCGCCAGTTTAGCGCACCATTATCGTGGCGGGCATGCTGCTTTTATTCAGGCCATGAATAATAAGGCGCAAGCTCTGGGTATGCAGCATAGCGCCTTTGTTGAACCGACGGGTTTATCCGAAAAAAATGTGTCCAGCGCCCATGATTTAGTTCTGCTGATTAAGGCCGCACGTGACTACCCACTGATCCGCGAGTTCAGCACCACGGATGAGAAAACGATCGCCTTTACTAACCCCAATTACACCCTTGGTTTTCGTAATACTAACGCCTTGGTGCGAAAAGATAATTGGCATATTCAGCTGAGTAAAACCGGTTTTACCAATAGTGCAGGGCATTGCTTGGTGATGAGCACCGAAATGAATAAGCGGCCAGTGGCATTTGTGGTGCTGGATGCCTTCGGCAAATATACTCATATGGCCGATGCCAATCGGCTAAAAAGATGGTTAGAAACCGGTACGGTAACGCCAGTACCGGCAGCGGCACTGGATTACAAAAAAGCCAAGCATCAGGAACGCCAAAAACAGGCTTTAGCCCGTCAGTAAGGCGCTTGGTTGCGGCGCAAGTTAGATAATGTTCGCTATGACAGCTCTGCAAGTACCGCTACTCGCATTCGCATTAAATTACGACAAAATATGCAGCGCTGAGCAAACTGTGGCCACTTAGCCACAGCATGCCAGCTAGAAACCTTGCTTAGCCAGCAGGTCTGCGCTGCCACCTATTTCCACCGGCATTGTGAATGCGACCAGCGAAAAAGACTTAGGCATAGTCACTTCTTCTCGCGGCTTTCAATAACAACGCCATTTTAGCTCGGCATTTCTCGCTCTTGGGAGTTATCGAGTGCCAGCTGGCGCACCTCCCTTTACCTCGTTTTTTAATACGAGGGCTACGCAGCCAGTCGCTTTTGTGTCATTGCTCGTTATCTTATTTAGGTAGCATTAGCTGTTATCTATGATCACCTTAAGTGCCTGCTCTTTTGCGGCATTGCCAAATACTTCATAGGCGCGCATAAGATCATTAAAGGCGAATCTGTGGGTGATAAGCTCGGCGGGCTTTAATTTACCCGACTGTACGGTTTTGAGCAGCATGGCGGTGGTGTCGGTGTTGACTAAGCCGGTAGTGAGGGTAATGTTTTTAATCCATAGTTTTTGCAGCTGTAAATCTACACTGCTGCCATGCACACCTATGTTGGCTATGTGACCACCCGGGCGAACCACGCTTTGGCAGATATCAAAGGTAGCCGGTACGCCAACGGCTTCCATCACCACGTCGACCCCGTCTTTGGTCATGGCCAGCAGCTCTGCTACCGCATCGTGAGCGGCACTGTTTATCGTATGTGTGGCGCCAAACGTTTTAGCCATTGCGAGGCGAGACTCGTCCATGTCCACCATGATTAACTGAGCAGGTGAAAAGAACTGTGCGGTTAATAGGGCTGCCATGCCTATCGGGCCAGCCCCTATGATAGCGACCGTGTCTCCAGGTTTGACTGCGCCATAGATAACGCCTATTTCAAAGCCGGTAGGCAGAATATCACTCAACATTACCAGCGCTTCTTCGTCGGTACCCTCAGGTACATGATAAAGGCTGTTATCCGCATGTGGGATGCGGACATATTCAGCCTGAGTACCATCAATTAAATGACCTAAAATCCAACCGCCATCTTCACAGTGGGCGTAAAGTTGTTTTTTACAGTAATCACATTTGCCACAGGCGCTCACGCAGGAGATCAGTACTCGATCGTCTTTCTTAAAACGGGTAACGCCAGTACCTACCTCAACGACGATACCGACACCTTCATGACCTAGAACTCGTCCTTGAGTGACCGCCGGCACATCCCCTTTTAAAATATGTAGGTCGGTGCCACAAATGGTAGTTTTCACGATTTTTACTATTGCATCTGTGGGGTGTAACACTTTTGGAGCCGGAACTGTGCTGAGTGATTTAATACCTGGGCCGCCATACACCAAAGCCTGCATTTTTTCTGGCATCGTCATGATAATCCCTCGTTACATTGTTATTTTAAACTATCGAGCCGGCGTACTGAGTCACCAGATTATGCGCGGCCTCCGTTTGGTCTAACAGTAGTCACTATCCTATAACACGCAATTAGACTCATTTTTAACAGGGATAGTTCCGCTCCTCTTGGCATCCATCAGCGATGTGGAGGCTGGCGATGTTAGAATATTTATTGCGTCCATTTATTACCCGTTTTGTACTTTTAATCGTTGATCGAGATAAGGGTGTTCTCTTGGCTCCTATTATTTTTTAAATAACCAGTGCTTGAGTATCTCTGCTTAATATGTAGCTGTTTTGATTTAAAGATATTTTTAGGCATTAATAAAATTAACTATTTTTTCTATGGTTTGTATTAAACGCTTGTTCGTTTGCAAGCTGTGTTAACTGGACTAGCCTTAATAAGTGCTATAAAAGTTCGCGTCATAAATTGTATACAACCGAGGCGTGTCTTCGATTGTGTCGTTAAGGAGAGGATATGTTAGCCAGAGAGAAGAGCTATGCCGTACAAAAAGGCGCTGATTTTAACGTCAATGTTAGGGTTCACCCTTGCTGCACTATTGAGATTGAAATTCCCGAGCAGGGGCAGCATTTAAGCCCAAGCCTAGAGCAGTTGCATTTCAAGCTGCATAACCAAGGCATGATGTTAGTGGTAGATCAAAACGAAGCAGGAACAGAACAATGTCAGGAACTGCTATTGTCTCGAGAAGATGCGATGGAGTTGTGCAGAATGATAAACGAAGTGGTTGAGGAGCATGAAGATTTAATGTCGGCGTTATGCTGAACTGCTACTGACTCAATTAAGTGGGTTTATTATGCTATGTATTTTAAGTGGTTAGGGCCCGAAATTTCAGACCCTAACCACTTGTTGTATTCAGATTGTGCCATTCCATCGGCTGCTGTATCCGGCTGGTTTCGTCGGTATGTTTATGGGGCATTATGCGAGCAAGTCGATGTGCGGTACTCACCGTTTTTTCACAACGATAAAAAAGGCGCTGCTGAGCAGCGCCTTACGTGGCTGAGGGAGCAGACTGAGCTTTAAGCGATAGTGCTTAACGGATACAGTCGATAAAGTACTCCGTTTTGCCTTGGTGCTCTTCGGCCACTAAACCATGAATATAGGTTTCGAAACCGGGGAAACGATTATTGAATTCACGCGCAAATTTCAAGTAGCTAATAATGGTGTCATTAAACACCTCACCTGGGATCAGCAGTGGAATTCCTGGTGGATACGGCGCTACCATCACTGAGGTAGTACGGCCTAACAGCTGGTCTATCGGCACGCGCTCCACTAACTTGTGGGCCATCTTCGCAAAGGCATCTGCAGGCTTCATGGCGGGGATCAAGTCAGACAAATACATTTCGGTGGTCAGCTTGGCGACGTTATTTTCTTTATAAACCTGATGAATTTGGTCGCACAAGTCGCGCAAGCCCACTCGCTCATAGCTAGGGTTGCTTTGAATAAACTTCGGTAACACCTTCCACAAAGGCGCGTTGTTGTCGTAATCGTCTTTAAACTGCTGTAACTCGGTCACCATACTGTTCCAACGGCCTTTGGTGATGCCGATGGTGAACATGATAAAAAAGGAGTACAGGCCAGTTTTTTCGATGACGATGCCGTGCTCGGCTAAGTACTTAGTCACCACCACGGCTGGCATACCACTGTCGGAAAAATCACCTTCCATGTTTAAGCCGGGCGTGAGAATCGTGGCCTTGATAGGATCCAGCAAGTTAAAGCCAGGCTCTACATCACCAAATCCGTGCCAGCTTTCACCGGCGTGCAACATCCAAGCATCGCGATCATCGAGGCCATCGTCAGTTAAATCATCGGGACCCCACACCTTAAACCACCAATCGCTGCCGTATTCATCACCGACTTTGCGCATGGCGCGTCTAAATTCCAATGCTTCCGATAATGACTCTTCTACCAAGGCGGTGCCGCCTGGCGCTTCCATCATGGCCGCGGCCACATCACAAGAAGCGATAATGGCGTATTGTGGGCTGGTGGAAGTGTGCATCAAATAAGCTTCGTTAAACACATCGCGGTCTAGAATGTTTTCAGTGCCATTTTGTACCAATATTTGTGAGGCTTGCGATAAGCCTGCCAGCATTTTGTGGGTCGACTGAGTAGAGAAAATCATCGACTTTTTACAGCGCGGGCGATGTTCGCCTATGGCGTGATAGTCACCATAAAAATCGTGGAAAGCCGCGTGCGGCAACCAAGCTTCATCGAAATGCAGGGTTTCGATTTCGCCGTCGAGCAGATTTTTGATCTCTTCAACGTTATACAAAATACCATCGTAAGTGGATTGAGTAATGGTCAACACTCTTGGCTTAAGATCGGGGTTTTTCGCTAATAGCTCTCGGCAGAAGGGATTAGCCAACATTTTTTCACGAATACGTGCCGGCTCAAATTCACTGCGTGGAATAGGACCAATAATGCCGTAATGGTTGCGGGTTGGCATCAAGAACACAGGTACCGCGCCCGTCATCATGATGGCGTGCAAAATTGACTTATGGCAGTTGCGGTCTACAACGACGATATCGCCGGGGGCGACGGTCGAATGCCAGACAATCTTGTTAGAAGTTGAGGTGCCGTTAGTCACAAAATACAAATGATCGGCGTTAAAAATACGCGCCGCATTGCGCTCACTGGCGGCCACGGGCCCTGTGTGATCGAGTAACTGGCCCAGCTCGTCGACGGAGTTACAGACATCGGCGCGCAGCATATTTTCACCAAAAAACTGGTGAAACATTTGGCCGACCGGTGATTTTAAAAATGCCACGCCACCAGAGTGACCTGGGCAGTGCCAAGAATAAGAGCCATCTTGCGCATAGTGAGTGAGCGCTCGAAAGAAGGGCGGCGCTAGGCTGTCTAAATAGCTTTTGGCTTCACGAATAATGTGGCGCGCCACAAAGTCTGGCGTGTCTTCGTGCATGTGAATAAAACCGTGCAACTCGCGCAAAATAGCATTGGGAATATGGCGTGCAGTGCGCGTTTCACCATATAGATAGATAGGAATATCTGGGTTGCGATGGCGAATTTGTTCTACGAAACGGTGCAGCTGATCCAGCACTAATTCTGCTTCTTCTGGGCTACCGGCCAGCTCTTCATCATCAATCGACAATACAAAACCTGCCGCGCGGCTTTGTTGTTGAGCAAACGAGGTTAAATCACCGTAACTGGTGTATCCCACCACATCCATACCGGATTTTTCGATGGCGGCAGCCAGCTCACGAATACCTGAGCCACTGGTGTTTTCGGAGCGAAAGTCTTCATCAATAATGATGATGGGAAAATAAAAGCGCATCGCATTTCCTTGGGTTGCAGGACGTGCCGATATCGGACGTTCCGGTAAAGAAGCTCGCTAGCCGAGCGGGTATTGTGGCTATTCTACTGTTCTACAGTTTCATTTGCGAGCTGACAAAAATGCTTATCTTGAATGGCTTATTAAATGAGAAAAGTCAGTTCAGGCACAGAGCGTTGGGCTGGAAATCTAGAGGCTCAACAGGCACTATGCGAGGTCATATCGCTATCTTGGTGTTCCTCTCCATGCAAAGAATAATGACAGCCTCTGTCTGGCTATTGGGCTTGGCGTTGCTCTCTGGGTGTGCCACTTCACCGCCGCGCAATCCGGAAAATATTTGCGCCATCTTTAAAGAGCATAAAAGTTGG
Source organism: Candidatus Oceanisphaera merdipullorum (assembly GCA_018883865.1). GTDB lineage: Bacteria > Pseudomonadota > Gammaproteobacteria > Enterobacterales > Aeromonadaceae > Oceanimonas > Oceanimonas merdipullorum. Next base: position 24,456 of record JAHLFI010000151.1, on the reverse strand, counting down.
CATAAATCGGTTGAAAAATCTCGGAAAAAATGGGGCGTGCCGGCACATGTGACTATGGCTGTTATGTATCAAGAAAGTAGCTTCAAGCATGATGCCCAGCCGCCGATGCGCTATTTTTTATTCATTCCTCGAGGTCGTGCATCTGATGCCTACGGTTATGCACAGGCTAAAAAAGCCACTTGGGCCGACTATCAACGCGAAAGCGGTAACGGTTGGGCTAGTCGCGACAATTTCGATGATGCGGTAGATTTTATGGGTTGGTATATGAGTAAAACCAGCAAGATTAACGGTATCTCTAAGTGGGACGCTTACAACCAATATCTGAATTATCACGACGGCTGGGGTGGCTATCGTCGCGGTACCCACAACAAAAAAGGCTGGTTACTCAATGTGTCACGCAAAGTAGATAACAGGTCTAAGCGCTACGCGGAACAATACTGGCAATGCAAAGATGATTTAAATAAAGGCTGGTTTTGGTGAAGAGGACGAGATAACAGCAGAACTACAGAAAACACAATGCACCTGAAGTCTGAGCGTTTTCCTCTTCACCCTTCACCCTTCACCCTTCACCCTTCACCCTTTATTCTTCACAATCTAAAGCGGCCGCTTGCGCTAAATACTTCGCCATTTCGGCTGGTGGTACCATGCCGCCGCCGGTAGCCCACACCAGATGATGGGCTCGGCCTAAACGCTCGGGCGTTAAGCCCAGACGTTGCAGGTAGCCTTCGTCTTCGATCAGCCGCCAAGGGCCAGGCATGCCAGCTAGGGCGGAGGGTTCAAGTTGAATGCCTTCTTGTGCGTTTAATAAGCCTAGCCAAGACAACATCTCCTCGTCACTCAAGGTATAAAAACCATCGAGCATGGGTGACATAAGGCGGCCGACGAAGCCGGAAGGGCGACCCACCGCTAAGCCATCGGCTGTGGTGAGATTGTCTATGCCTAAATCCTGAACCGAAATTTGATCGTGTAAGCCAGTGTAAACGCCGAGCAGCATACAAGGGGAGTGAGTGGGCTCGGCAAAGATACAGTGCACCGCATCACCAAACGCCAGCTTTAAGCCAAAGGCCACGCCACCCGGGCCGCCGCCTACGCCGCAGGGTAAATACACAAACAGAGGATTAGCACGGTCAATGATAATGCCTGCTTGCTCAAGCTGGGCCTTAAGGCGTTCACCCGCAACGGCATAACCTAAGAATAATTGCACCGAATTCTCGTCGTCCACAAAATGGCAATAAGCATCGTCTTCCGCTTGAGCGCGCCCGGCTGCAACCGCCACCGAATAGTCGCTGTCATATTCCACGACCGTTACACCGTTTTCGCGAAGCAGCGCTTTTTTCCACGCTCTGGCATCGGCCGACATATGCACGCTGGTTTGAAAGCCAAGTTTGGCGCCTATCATGCCAATCGACAGCCCTAAATTGCCGGTAGAGCCTACGGCAATCCGGTATTGACTGAAAAACGTGCGAAAAGGTTCACTGTGCAACTGGGCGTAATCATCGGTTCTCTGTAGTAAACCGGCTTTAAGTGCCAGCTTTTCGGCGTGTTGCAATACTTCATAGATGCCGCCGCGAGCCTTAATGGAGCCAGAAATAGGCAGCAAGTTATCCATTTTCAGCCATAGCTCACCAGGTAGTTTCGTTTGGAATTGTTCATTCAAAGCCTGCTGCATGCGCAAAATAGGCTGAATGGGCGACTCTAAGCGACCTTGACTGGCGGCGGTTTCGGGGAAGGCGACGCTAAAATAAGCGGCAAAGCGATCCAGTCGTAGACTCGCATCTTGCACGTCGGCGGCAGTAAGACCCACGGCAGCGAGTGCTTGCTCTGCGGGTAAGCGTTCAGGGTTAAACCAACTGAGGGGACGCAGGGCTACCAGCTGATCCAATAAAGGATATGCTTGGCAGAGCTCATTAATGGCCTCTGGGGAATAGTGAGGATGAGAAATCATGTCGTTGAATCCTGAAGGTGAGCTGAGCACGACTGAGTATATCAGTCTCTTATATAAAGTGGGGCATCAAGCATAATGCAGGCCTGTTGGCCTGCATTATGGGGTAATACTTATTTGGTGTTGGCATTATTTTTTAATTTTTTGCTCGGCAAAGTAAGCTTTAGTTAACCTAAATACCACAGGACTTAATAATGCCAAAGCGATTAAGTTAGGGATGGCCATCATGGCGTTGAGGGTGTCCGCTAACAGCCAAATAAGCTCCAACGATTGTGTCGCACCTATGGGCAGCGCTAATACCCAAAGTATACGAAACGGCAGTATAGCCTTGACGCCAAACAAGAACTGAACACATTTTTCGCCGTAAAAACTCCAACCTAAAATAGTGGTGAAGGCAAAAATGGCTAAGGCTAGCGAGACTATGTACTCTCCACCGGGGATGGAAGTAGAAAAGGCCAGTGCGGTGAGCGAGGCACCCGTTTCACCACTGGTCCAACTGCCGGTTACCACTATGGCAAGGCCGGTAATAGAACAAACAATAATGGTGTCGATAAAAGTACCCAACATGGCTATTAAACCTTGGCGTACTGGGCTGTCGGTTTTGGCGGCCGCGTGTGCAATAGGCGCACTTCCTAATCCTGCCTCGTTTGAAAACACACCGCGTGCCACACCAAAACGAATGGCCATCCATACGGCGGCGCCCGCAAAGCCACCTTCGGCGGCTACCGGCGTAAAGGCGTGTTCAAATATGGTGCCAAAGGCTGCGGGCAAGGCGCTGGCATTGACGCCCAACACCACAATGCCGGCCACAAAATAGGAAACTGTCATTAGCGGCACTAGCTTACCGGCCACTTCAGATATCCAGCGAATACCGCCGATTAGTACCAAGCCCACTAACACCATGATTACTAGGCCTGTCATGGTGGGGGAGACACCAAAAGAGGTTTCTAAGGCATGAGCCACTGAGTTGGCTTGTACCGTATTACCGATACCAAAGCCGGCTAAGCTACCAAAGATAGCGAAAATTACGCCTAACCATACCCATTTCTGTCCTAGTCCATTTTTGATGTAGTACATGGGGCCACCCACGTGGTTACCCAGAGCATCGGTTTCACGAAAATTGACCGCACACACGGCTTCGGCATATTTGGTCGCCATGCCCACGAGTGCCGTCATCCACATCCAGAATAACGCGCCCGGGCCGCCTAAGAAGATAGCGGTGGCAACACCCGCGATATTACCGGTGCCGATAGTGGCCGCCAGTGAGGTCATTAAGGCATTAAAAGGAGATATTTCACCGCTGCCAGCGTCTGTTTTAGTAAATAGTAATTTAAAGCCGGTACCCATTTTACGAATGGGCATAAAGCCTAGACGAAGTTGCAGATACAGACCTAGGCCTAAAATACCCACTAGCATAGGTACGCCCCAGACCACGCCATTAATTGCCGTTAATAGATTGGTTAGCCATTCCATGAGTTAGACTCCTTTGTTATTTATATTATTGTTATTTTTATCAATCATTAATTTAACAAGGAGTTAACCTGTTATTTTGTGGTTAGCCTAGAGAGTAAAGTGAAAAATGCGCGCTAGCTTCATGTTTCGGATGGCGCTGTAAAAAAAGTTTGTAATAACAGTCGGCAATGGGCTATGGCGGCCTTGTGGCCGCTTAATTGCCATTTTTTCGCTACCTTCGACGGTTCGCTGTCATGGGCGAGCAAGGCGTTGAGCAGTTGTAGCTGAGTGTCTGATAACGGCCTGAGGGGCGCATTATTGGCAATAAAGCGTCTTAAGGCTGGCAGGTCGGATATTAAGTCTCTGTGATAAAAAGCAAAGTCATGGGCTATTTTGCGATCCCGTTCAGGATTATGACGGGCGGGCAGCAAGCGCAAGGCCTGATACAGAGTGGCTTGCTCTTTCGTTAGGGTGCCAGCGTGCTGAGCGTCGTAAATATTCGCACTGAACTGTTGTTGCCAGTGTGGAAGTATTTTTTTAGCCGCCACTGAACTTGGCCAAAGCATCATCACAGCTTGCAGGCCACTCACTGTGTCTCGGCTTTGGCCGACTCGCACTGGGCTAAAGTGATTGGCTTGCCAGAATGCTAGCAGCTCAGGACTGGCACCAAAGCTGGCGCCGAGAAAGTCGCCGTTAAGTGCGGGGTGCTGGCTTTGCTCTTGTAACCAAGCGATAAGCTGACTGCCTAATCGTCTGTGCTGGTAACGTGGGTGCACCACGATGCGCATGATCCTGTGATAACGAAACTGACCAGCCTCAATTAAGCCGCCGTGAAAAGCCAAAGACTGCGCTAGCAAATGGCCACGCGGTCGGCGTTGACCGCGCCAAATCGCCAAGCTTAGCTCTGCCGTCAGTGGATAGCGCTCGGTTAGCCCTTCGGTTGCCAAGAGAGCGGCCGCTATGGGTATTTCTTGGCAAAACATGACCGCCAGTTTTAATTCAGGGCCATCGAGGAGCTGGCGCAAGTCACTGGGGCTAGTTTGATAGTGGGCCAAGGTCAATAGGCCAAAAGTTTGGCTCAACAAGGCTTCATTTTGGAGTAATTCAGTTTGGGTGACCCAGCGGATGTTAGGTTCGGCCGCAGTGATAGGCATAACGGCAGCGGCATTGAGCGCCAGCAATTGATACAGCAAAGGTTCTAACGGATCCGTGGCGCTCCAGCGCGCAGGAAGATTCAGATGCACTTTTCTGGTTTTGGGATGCATTTGTAACAACTGCGGCTGAAACTTTAACTGAAAGCCCAAGCCCGTGCCCTCATAGCCATGCTCTGTGCTGGCAAAAACACAGCAATAATGACCAGCCAAGCTAAGTAAGAGTGCTACTGGAATAGCGGCGGCTTCATCAATCAATAATACATCGGCGCTCGGGCGCTCTGCTAAGAGCGCATCAGGCGCCATAAAAGCCAATGGTTGTGTGCAGTGCGCTTGTACTTGAGTAACTGCTTGAGGGTTGGGGGCGGTAAGCAATACCTTCAAGCCAGCTGTGATTAAACGAGCGGCAGCCAAACCTAATAAGCTGGACTTACCGCGACCACGGTCGGCGGTTAAGACCACCGGCTCTTGCCTGCGAGCGCAGGACAAGATAACGGCTAAGGCATGGCGCTGCTGATGATTTAAGCAGCCTTGAGTGTCTGGTCGCACTTGCCAAGGGGCTGTGGGGGGCAGTGTTGGCAAGATCGGAAACGCGGCCTTTTGCGGCCAGTACAGCACTTGGGCATCTTGCGCTAATACCTTGATAAAGCGATTTAAGAAGCGACTGTGCAGATCTCGCGCTTGCTCAGGCTCGGCCACGTAGCGCACTAGGTCTGGGTCGGGATAGGTAGGCCAAGTTACCAAAGCAGGACAGAGCAAGATTAATACGCCACCCCCTCTTAGCGTGCCAGTCACGGCACCCAAGGCATCGGGATGCAAACCGCTAAAGGTATTAAACACCAAGGCACCGACTTCTTGGCCTAATAGCGTTTTAAATTTAGAGACAGGCGTGGCGGCCGTCACTGAGTCGGCTTGCCCTAGCCAAAGCGTATCTGGCTGAGACTGAGTGAGCCGCTGGGCTTGGGTGATGGCCCAGTCTTGCTCGCCAGCCAGCAGCAAGAGCCGCCGTTCGCCACACGCACTCAGTCGTTGGCGCCATTGCTGCCAGTCAGCTAGGTTTTGCGTCGTCAGCTCCCTGCCTGTTAACGCTATGTTTGTTAGCCCCATGTCCGTTAACCCCACGTCCGTTAACCTCATGTTAGTTAACGGGCCTTCAATTAAATAGCCGCCCGCTCTGTTCGTCGATGACGCGTTTGGCTTTGGCCACCATTAACTCTGCGGCTTGCTCGGCTGAGGGTAGCATGTCGGCGCGCACTAGTGCATAGCTGTGCTCTGTGCCATCTATGACTTGAGTGATGTGGCCATTAATTCGATATTGGCCTCCCTCGGCCAGTGGCTCTGGATGTATGTCGTAGCCTTGATAACTCACCACCGCAAAGCCCGCACTGATGGCGTCGGGAGTGGGGGCTGTAAGCCAGTTTTTTAACCAGTTAAACATAAGCATGACTCTAAATTTAGGGGGGTTAAAGCACAATTAGGTGCTGATACTAATGTTTCTGTGGATGCAGGCCTACAGCCGGCAGCTGCCGTAAGCCATTATTTTCTGACGTGTAAGATGGTGTCTGTGCCCACAGTGACGGCGCCGTTGGATTTGGTCAGTTCTTTAAGATCCTCCATATTGGAGATGATAACCGGGGTTAGGGTCGACTTGGCCTTTGCTTCGAGCTGGCCTAAGTCGAACTCGATAATGACGTCACCGGCTTTCACGGCTTGGCCTTCTTGGGCGACGCGTTTAAAACCTTCCCCTTTCAGCTCCACGGTATCGATACCAACATGGATAAACAGTTCTAAACCTGAGTCACTGTTCATGGCAAAAGCATGATTAGTTTCAAAAATTTTACTGATCACGCCATCACAAGGGGCTACAACTCTATTGCCACTGGGCTTGATAGCGATACCATCCCCAACAATTTTTTCCGAAAACACCAAGTCGGGCACGTCTTCTAAGGCGACTAATTCACCGGAGAGGGGCGCGAGTAGCGCAATACTGGCTTGACTGACCGACTCGTCAGAAACCAATTTCTTTAATTTATTGAACAGATTCATACTATCGGCTCCCTGCAGTAATGAGTGGCGATGATAACAGACGAACTTGCACAAGAGAAAACGCGAAAAAAAAGACGCCCCCTTAATGAAAGAGGGCGTCATCGAGTGCTGTGCCTAGCTCATGCCTGTGCGAGGTAAACCTACTTAGTACAGGGAGTGTGCATAAACTTAAGCTGGCAGCTCTTGTTCGGTAAAGATACCTTGGAATAAAGCAGTACTTAAGTAGCGCTCGCCGGAGCTTGGCAAAATAACCACTATGGTCTTGTTGGCAAATTCAGGTAACTCAGCCAAACGATTGGCGGCTACTACGGCGGCGCCTGAACTAAAGCCGGCTAAAATGCCTTCGTCTTTCATTAGACGACGCGCCATGTCGATGGCTTCCTCACTTGACACTTGCTCAACGCGATCCACCAAAGACAAGTCTAAGTTGCCAGGAATAAAGCCGGCACCTATGCCTTGGATCTTATGCGGGCCAGGTGTTAGCGGCTCGCCGGCCAGAGCTTGAGTGATAACGGGTGATTCCACCGGCTCAACGGCGACCGTAATGAGGGCTTTGCCTTTGGTGTTTTTCAAGTAGCGAGACACACCGGTTAAGGTGCCGCCTGTGCCCACGCCAGACACAAACACATCCACTTCGCCGTCTGTGGCATCCCAGATTTCAGGACCTGTTGTCTTTTCGTGAATTTCTGGGTTAGCCGGGTTATTAAACTGCTGCAACAGCACAAATTTTTCCGGTGCGCTGTCTCTGAGCTCCATGGCTTTTTCGATGGCGCCCTTCATGCCTTGAGCACCTTCGGTCAGTACTATGTTTGCGCCCAGTGCTTTTAACAGTTGGCGGCGTTCCATGCTCATGGTGTTAGGCATAGTCAGAGTAATAGGATAACCACGAGAAGCCGCCACGAAGGCTAGGGCGATACCGGTATTGCCACTGGTAGGTTCAATCAGCTCTTTACCCGGTACTAACTCGCCGCGTTTTTCTGCATCCCAAATCATGTTGGCGCCGATGCGGCACTTAACACTGAAGCTGGGGTTACGGCTTTCTACTTTCGCCAGTACTCGGCCTTTGCTCACGCGATTTAATCTTACCAAAGGAGTATTTCCAATGGTCAGCGAGTTATCTTCAAAAATCTTGCTCATGTGACTATTCCTGTAGTTCGCTAAAATCAAGTTCGCTAACATCATCATTATTGAGATGTAGCCAGCTTAACCCTTCTATTTAGAATGAGAAGTGACAAATTAGAATGAGAAGTACCAAATTGTTATAACCATAAGTTATTGGAAGATAAAATCATATGCCTTTATTCGAGGTAGATAAAAACAGAATGAATGGAGATTTATGCTTAAGTTTGCTATCAAGAGCCCTGTGAGCAAGGTAGTGTAGCGTGAGTGGCAGATAATGGTTTTATTAAAGCCAGTCAGCAGCGTGATTCAAGGAAAGGGCGGACATTTATATGATGGGTAGCAAGTGGGTAACAAGATGTCGCGTTGCGGGCGGACTTTGGCTATTAGTATGCTTAACGCAGAGCTACGTTCATGCCGCCGACTGGCAAGATGAGCCCTTGGCGCGTGGCCAGCTACATCAGTTGGGCTTGGAGCTCGCCTTGGCGGATGTGCACCCAGATCTTACCTTGTGGTGGCAGCAAGCAGTGTCCCCTGATACGGCGTCTGATCAAGCGGATGATCGCTTGTTGCTGGGACTGCAAAGCTTTTGGCGTCATTGGGCGGGTTTATCTTTTAATGATCGCCAGTACCTGCGCACAAATAAGGCCAAGTTATCCTTTTCTGAGGTAGATAAAACCAATTTACAGTTGGCCGATGAGTCAGGCAGCCTGAGCCAATTGGTGCAACAGCTCACACCTGGCTATGGGGATCACGAGCAGCTAGCCAAACAATTAACGCGGCTAGTGGCGCTGAAAGAGCAACCTTGGCCCACCTTACAGGGGGCGACTTTACGGCCCAACGAACGTCATCTGCAAATGGTGAGCATTCGCGAGCGTTTGCAACTGCTGGGTGATATGCCAAACACCCCTGAGATTGCGCCGACCACGGTACTCGATCTGGATGTCACCTTAGATGAGGCGGTAAATAATAGCGTCCTGCCCGACGACGTGAATTCCTCAGATTCAGACTTACTCGATGCTACGTTAAGTGCCAGTCATCCTGCTCAAACTACCGAAGCTGAGACTACAGAGTCTCCGAGCGCATCAACCAAGCAGGAACTGAGCGAGCTTGGCTTCACTGAAGCAGACTTAGTCGCGGCTGGCATGATCGAGCAAAAGCGAAATGCAAGGGCAGAACAGGATCTCGTTTTGTCTAACCCCGCTAACCCGTCCGTTATGCAGGCGTTATCTGGAGCCTCTGATAGTCTTAGTATCTCGTCTACTTTTATCGATCCTGAGCTTTATGATGCGGATTTATTGGCTGGCGTGAAACGTTTTCAAGCGCGTCATGGCTTAACCGTCGATGGCGTTATTGGTCCGCAAACCTATGCTTGGCTAAATACCTCGCCATTAAAGCGCGCCCAGTTGTTGATGCGCAGCATGATGCGCACCTTGATCAGCGATGAATTACCGGCTTCCTATCTGGTAGTGAATATTCCCGAATATCATTTGCGCTTATACAAGAATCAGGTATTGGTGCTAGAGAGCAATGTGATAGTGGGTCAAAATGCACGTAAAACACCGGTTATGGCCAGCAAGATCACCAGCGTAGTGTTTAATCCGCCTTGGAACGTGCCGCGCTCTATTCTTACCAAAGACATCTTGCCTAAGTTATATCAGGATCCCGGCTATTTAGAGCGCCAAGGTTTTGAGGTGCTCGATAGCTCGGGCACTCAGCTTATTTCTCGCGAGGAGTGGCAAACGCGACTTGAAGAAGGCGGCGGTTTTCCTTATCGGTTACGCCAACGGCCCGGCCCTGGTAATGCACTGGGTGCCTATAAATTTCATTTGCCGAACAACGATGCTATTTATTTGCACGACACTCCAGGGCGAGGCCTGTTTGCTCGTGATAGCCGCGCCTTTAGCTCTGGGTGTGTACGAGTTCAAGGTGCCGAGCAACTGGCCGATTGGTTAGTGGGTGGGCAGTTAAGCAATAGCCGTTTAGCCTCGCTTAAAGCCACGCCAGAAACACGCTGGATAAAAGTGAATGAGGCGCTGCCATTATTTATGGTGTATTGGCCCGGTTGGTTAGGTAATGATGGCCAACCGCATTTTCGCACTGATATCTACGGTTTCGATGCCAGTATTACCAGTCCCTTTAAAGGCGGCTAACATCGCTTCCTCGCTGGGCTCAGCGTCTCAGTGCGCGGCTAATAGGGTCTAATTGAGCGCGTTTTTCTTAAAGAGATGCTGGTTTTATCGGCGTTTATAGGGTAGTTTCTATGCACTTCTTAATGGGTTAAATCTTGATTTTTATCCATTAACGCATGAAAAATTTGTAGTCAAAGTAAACAAATAGAGAGTGTTAAATGTAAAGCCCCCAGTAGCACAGCCTTTAGCTGAGCCACTTGTTTATTCACTGTCTGTTTGTCAAACACGGCCGTTACCGGTCGGTTAGACGTTTGTTTTATGGGCGTGACTAAGTAAGCATAGGTTTAGCGGCTGCGGCATTTTTATGGTTTAAAAAATGAGTTTAGAACTATGTTTGACTTCAAAAGAGAAAAACAGGCCTTAGATCAGCAACAGCTTGCACTAACACACGATGGGTTAACTCAAGCAATACACCAAGGCGTTGATCGTCGACGTTTTTTATTGGGTTTAGGTGGCTTAAGTGCGGCGGCACTCTTGCCCATGCCCGCCCTCGCCAGCCGTTCGGCACCGGTGCGCAAGCTCAGCTTGCACAGCATTAATACGGGCGAGCAAGTGACCGCCAGTTTCTGGGAAGAAGGGCGCTATCTTAAAGAAGGCTTAAATACCTTGAATCGCGTGATGCGCGATTACCGAGCCGGTGAGCAGTCGGAGATAGATCCTAAATTGTTCGACCAGTTATATTTATTACAACATCGTTTAGGAAAAGCCGGGGAGATCCAAGTTATCTCTGGTTACCGCTCGCCTAACACCAACGCCATGTTACGCCGTAGGTCGCGAGGTGTGGCCAAGAAAAGCTATCATATGACAGGTCAAGCCATTGACTTGCGCATCCCTGGCGTTTCCTTAGCTCAAGTACGCCAAGCCGCTTTGAATATGAAAGTAGGCGGCGTTGGCTATTATCCTAGCTCCAACTTCGTTCATCTAGACACGGGCCCTGTACGCAGCTGGGTGTAATGATCAACCCATAATGCAGTGGCGCCACAAATGGCAACCGGTATGATCAATAAGTTGATCAGCGGTAAGCTTGAACACACGGCCACGCTGGCGCCAAAGCCTAAGTTAAGTTGGCGTTTTTCTGCCAAGGCTCGGCGCATCATGGCAAACTCAATCTTGTGGTTATCGAACGGGTAATCACAATATTGAATGGCCATCATCCAAGCACTAAATACAAACCAAATTACCGGCGCGAGCGTCTGGCCCACCACTGGCACCAAAAATAACAGTAAGCAGCCTAAGGCTCGCGGTAAGTAATAGCCTATTTTATGCATTTCTCTGGCCAGCATACGCGGGGTATCTTTTAAGAGCCCCCACCAGCCCGTATCCGGCAGCGGCGTCCCCGTTAGTTTCAGCTCCACTCGTTCGGCCAGTAAGCCATTAAAGGGCGCGGCTATCAGGTTAGCCACACTGGTAAAGAGCAACGAAAACACCACCAGCACGCTAATAATGGCCAAGGGCCACAATACAAACTTAAGCCACTGCAGATAACTGGGAATGGATTCGTTAAACCAAGCAAACAGTGTATCCAGTTGCAGATATAAAAAATAAAAAGCCCCACCAAACAGCAACAGGTTTACCACCAGCGGTATTAAGACGAACAGCCGTAAATCTCGCTCTACTATCAGTGACAAACCTCTGATTAAATAATGAGGGCCGCTGGTCAAATAAGCAGGCGCGGAAGAAGGTGCAGACATGAAGGGCTTCCTTGGTAAATAAAAAGGCATAGTAGAGGTCAAGTGACTCCCTGCCAAGTAGGGTGCAGCTTGAAAATGACACTCTATTCGACTGGTGCTAGAGGTTAATCTTAATCGATCTGTTTAGTCATGCCTCATGGGGCTAATCACGGCTTACCTTGAAGCCAGAGTCTGAGATGCTCTGCAAGTCGGTCGATACACAGAGGTGCGGTAATTTTGTACAATTTTAGTGGCCGGTGACGGAGTTGACGACAATAAAGGCCGCTAGTAAGCGTAAAAATACACAAAATGCGGCTTTTTCTCCATTCCTCACCCAGATGACTCTTGTCAAACCTTGATGGTAAACATACCCTTGTCATTGTCTTCAATAACAGTGCGGTGCCAAGGTGGGCTATTTTCCCTTGCGACGGCGACACGGCTTAACATAAGCAAAAATATTTAGAGAAACGATAATGCAGGATTTGCGAATTATCTTGATCATTCTGGGCGCGGTAGCCATTGCGGCTTTACTGATCCACGGTTTGTGGACCAGCCAGAAAGGACGTCAAAAACCATTACGCGACAAGCCGCTTGCTAAAGTAAGCACTAAGTCGCCAGACGCTAACGATAGCAAATTCGATGAATTTGACAGTGATGGTATTGGCCGAGTTAGAGTGGCGGGCAACCATCAGGCTGCCTCTTTATCTCGTGATCATGAGATAGAAGATGATTGGCAAATTAGCTCGCATTTTTCGGCCTTAAACGACGACTCAGATGAGCCGAGCTTAGGTTTGCCGCCGACGTTGTCGACTAGCGTATTTGCCGAAGACCCCGAAGATGACGCCAAAGGGGCTCCTGATTTCGCGTCTCAACGAGCAGAGCAAAGAAACCTTGATGCTCAAAAAAGAACAGCTGCACTTCAAGGTACAGACGGTACTCGGGTTTCTCATGAGCGCCACGCAGGCCGGCCGCAGGTAAGCGAAAGCGCCGCTGAGCTGCGTGCCCGCCAATATCGCCAAGGCGAGATAGATCCTCTGTTTGATAATCACGAGCCTGTGGTTGCGCCATTTGCGGATACAGAACAGGAAACTTACGAGCGCGCCGAAAAAGACGTGTATCGCCCAGCACCTGCATTTAACCGCCCAGCGGCGCCCGTTGCCTCAGCTGTTACGGTAGAGCCTGCGCCAGAGCCAGAAGTTGAACCTGAGGCGCTTGCCCCAGCAGTGGCTCAGCCTGTCGAGCCTATCACCAAGACGTGGCAAGACGTGTATGTGGTGAACTTGATGGCTAAACCCAATCAAACAATAGCCGGCATAGACTTGATACGTGCCGTCACGCAAGTGGGCTTTATCTTTGGCGACATGGATATTTTTCACCGCTATCAAGGCAGCAGCACGCAAGGCGAGCCATTATTTAGTTTGGCGAATATGGTGAATCCCGGCACCTTTACCCCTGATGCCATGAGTGAATTCACCACACCAGGTGTCTCTATCTTTATGCAATTGCCTAAACCGGGTATGGCGAAAAATCATTTTAATATGATGATCCAAGCGGCCGATAATATGAAAGAAGATTTAGATGCGCTATTGCTCGATGGTCAGCGCCAGCCACTAAGTCTTGATTATTTAGTACGTTGTCGATCACAGCTCAATGACTTTGACAGCCAAGCCTAGTCGCCTAGCCTCGTATTAGATGCAATAAAAGTGCGGCCTAAGGCCGCACTTTTTGTTTCAGGCTTTGTTTAAGGCATAGCGTAAAAAGGCGAGGCGATAGATGAAAGCCGTCGTGCTTAGAGCCTAACGCATCACTCATCTCCCTTTACCTCTCTATTTATTCAGCGGACTCTGTACATGACTGATGCTCACACCCAAATCCTTGCCTTGCGTAAGTTACTCGAACGTTATAATCAGCAATACTATGTGGCGGATGCACCTAGCGTGCCCGATGCAGAATATGACCGCGTTATGCGCGAGCTGATCGCCCTAGAGCAGGCGCACCCTGAGTTGTTAGATGCCGACTCGCCGAGCCAGAAAGTGGGTGGCGCGCCGATTTCGGCGTTTCCCGCCATCGAGCATGCTCAGCCTATGCTGTCGTTAGATAACGTGTTTAGTCTTGAAGAGCTAGCCGCCTTTGAAAAGCGCGTACTGACCCGTTTAAACCGTAGCGAAGCCGTCGTATATTGCTGCGAGCCTAAGCTGGATGGCTTAGCCGTCAGCCTGATGTATGAACAAGGGCGCCTAGTACAGGCAGCAACGCGAGGTGACGGGCGAACCGGCGAGGGCATTACCGAGAACGTGCGCACCATTAAAAGCATCCCCTTAACCTTAAGCGGCAGCGGCTGGCCGGCGCGGTTTGAAGTGCGTGGCGAAGTCTTTATGCCCAGCCGCGGCTTTGCTGCCATGAACGAGGCGGCACGCGAGCGCGGCGATAAAGTCTTTGCTAACCCGCGCAATGCCGCCGCCGGCAGCTTACGCCAGCTCGACTCTCGCATTACCGCCAAGCGGCCGCTAGCTTTTTATTGTTATGGCGTGGGCTTAGTCGAAGGTGAGCCGCTGGCAGATAGCCATTTTGCCACCTTGGAGCGTTTAAAAAGCTGGGGCCTACCTATGAGTCCAGAAGTTAAGCTGATGACGGGGCTGGCGGGCTGTGAGCAATATCATGACGATATTTTAAGTCGTCGTGAGCAGTTGCCTTATGAAATTGACGGCGTAGTCTACAAAGTCGATGACTTAGGCCTGCAAGCCGAGCTAGGTTTTGTAGCGCGTGCGCCGCGTTGGGCGACCGCTCATAAATTTCCTGCTCAAGAAGAGCTGACCAAGTTGCTCAATGTAGAATTTCAAGTGGGTCGCACCGGCGCTATTACGCCGGTCGCTAAGCTGGAGCCTGTGCCCGTGGCCGGTGTCATCGTCTCTAATGCGACTTTGCACAATGCAGATGAAATTGCGCGTTTAGGGGTGATGATCGGCGATACCGTGATTATTCGTCGCGCCGGGGATGTGATCCCGCAGGTGGCCGCCGTGGTGCTAGAAAGGCGCCCAGAACATGCGCAAGCTATCGTTTTCCCCACTACATGCCCCGTGTGTGGTGCCGAGATAGAGCGTATTGAAGGGGAAGTGGTGGCGCGTTGCAGTGGTGGTTTGTTTTGTGCCGCTCAGCGTAAAGAAGCCATCAAGCATTTTTCCTCGCGCAAGGCCCTCGACATCGACGGTCTGGGTACCAAGATCATCGAGCAGCTGGTGGATGCCGAATTAATTAAAACCCCAGCGGATTTATTTTCGCTCACTCAAGCGCAGTTAATGGGGCTAGAGCGCATGGGCGAGAAGTCGGCGACTAAATTGTTAGCCGCACTGGATGTGGCGCGCGCTACCACCTTGTCGCGTTTTCTCTATGCGCTTGGCATTCGCGAAGTTGGCGAAGCCACGGCCAATAACTTGGCACAGCACTATTTAACGCTGGATGCGGTAATGAACGCGACCGTGGAGTCCTTGCTGACGGTGCCCGATGTGGGCGAAATAGTAGCCAAACACGTGTATTACTTTTTTCGTCAAACCGACAACCAAGCGGTGGTGCAGTCTTTAGTTACGCCCAAAGATCAGGGCGGTTGCGGCCTGCATTGGCCCGAGATAGTGCCACTCGCCGTTGAGGAGCAACCGTTGGCGGGGCAGACCTTCGTACTCACCGGTACCTTAAGTCAATTGTCGCGCAATGATGCTAAGGCGGCACTGCAGGCGCTTGGCGCCAAGGTGGCAGGTTCAGTATCGTCAAAAACCAGCTGTGTGGTGGCAGGCGAAGCGGCAGGCTCTAAATTGGTGAAAGCCCAAGAGTTGGGTATTAAGATAATGGATGAAGATGAGTTGGTGGCGTTATTAGCAAAGCACGGTTAAATCGTGTGTGGTAGCGCCTAAAGCTCGACGCGAGAAACATAGCGGCAATTTCAAAAAAAACACCGAGCTCAAGGCTCGGTGTTTTTTTTGAATACTTATGGTTTTACACTTTCGTTAAGGCGTAGTGACTACGCTGAACTCTTGGCCCATGCGGCGAAAGGCGTTTAGTAACAGGCCTTTGTCGGTGACTTCTAAATAATGCAATTGACCGTCGTTATTCAGCACTAAGGTCAGCTCTTGGCCATCACGTAACTGGCTGAGCGGTTTGTAAGACGGCTCGGCGCGCACCAGCGCGATTAAGTCGCTGCCGGGCAGTTTCCACTCTCGAAACAAGGCGGCTAACGTTTCACCTGCCGCCATGGTGTGATCGATGCGCTTACCGCCATCGGGTATGACGATATCGCGAGTCACTGTGGGCTCTAATGATAAACTCAAGCTACCGGTGACGGGCACAGCCTCTAGCTTAGCTGCAGGTTGCCACATCAAAAGTACTAGCCAAATTGGCAGTAAAATCACTAAGCCTACTTTGTGTTTCCCTGACATTTGACGCCATTTTTCTAGGCCGCGGCCTATGGCTTGGCGTACCGGTAAGGTGACATCGTTCATCTTGCCGGCCATGGATGCTGGTTGGTTTCGTTTCATTTGATTTCTTCTGGACATAAATAACCACCTCGTGAGCATTAGTGTATCTGTGGCCAACAGACTCGACAAGCCATGAGATGACTGACTTTTCTGTGATGGCGGCTTTTGCAGGTGCTAGGCGGCGGATTCGGCCATTCATTCCTCTACGCCTTCATCCGCTGATTCCTGCCTAAGGCGTTTAACCCACTGGCGGCGGATGCTAAAATGTCACACTTTATTTTTAAGTGCAGCCTTTTATAAGAACAGTATTTGTTCGCACCCTTTGATCCAAGTACGATGGCTGCTTGATCTCCTGTGTTAAAGTAGCGGCATTGATTTGGACCTTGACCCAAACACACTTGGCATAAGTGCCAGTCCGGTTGGGCTTTATTTATTAGCTAAGGCAGAAAGAATGACAGTTAAAACGCGATTTGCCCCTAGTCCTACCGGCTTTCTTCACGTCGGTGGTGCCCGTACGGCTCTGTATTCTTGGCTTTATGCCCGGCATCATCAGGGTGAATTTGTATTGCGTATCGAAGATACGGATCTAGAACGTTCTACCCAAGAAGCCATTGATGCCATCATAGAAGGTATGAACTGGTTGGGGTTGAATTGGGATGAAGGTCCGTATTATCAAACGCAGCGTTTTGATCGTTACAACGCACTGATCGACCAATTGCAGAACGAAGATAAAGCCTATAAATGTTATTGCTCTCGTGAGCGCCTGGATGCGTTGCGTGAGCAACAAATGGCGGCCGGCGAAAAGCCGCGCTATGACGGCCATTGCCGTCATAGCGGCGAGCAGCACGCCGCCGATGCGCCTTGTGTGATCCGTTTTAAAAATCCGACCGCAGGCTCAGTGGTGTTTGTGGATCATGTGCGCGGTCGCATCGAAACCGGCAACGATCAGTTAGATGATTTAATTATTCGTCGTACCGACGGCGCGCCTACCTACAATTTCTGTGTGGTGGTCGACGACTGGGACATGGAAATAACTCATGTGGTGCGCGGCGAAGATCACATCAACAACACACCTCGCCAAATCAATATCTACCACGCACTGGGTGCGCCCGTGCCTGAGTTTGCCCATGTGTCTATGATCTTGGGCGACGACGGCGCCAAGCTTTCTAAGCGCCATGGTGCCGTGAGTGTGATGCAATATCGTGATGACGGTTACCTACCGCAAGCGTTATTAAATTACCTAGTACGTTTGGGCTGGTCTCATGGTGATCAAGAGATCTTCTCTCGTGAAGAAATGATTTCGCTGTTTTCATTGGATGCCATTGGTAAGTCGGCGTCGGCCTTTAATACCGACAAACTCTTGTGGCTAAATCAGCATTACATTAAAACCTCACCTCCCACTGAGGTGGCCGAATACCTGAGCTGGCACATGCAGGATCAAGGTATTGATATCACTCAGGGTCCCGCATTGGCCGACGTGGTCACCCTGTATGCCGAGCGTTGCCATACGCTCAAAGAGATGGCCGAGCAAAGCCGCTATCTGTTTGAAGACTTCAGCGTGTTTGAAGAGGCTGCGGCCAAGAAACATTTACGCCCGGTGGCCGCCGAAGCCTTAGGTTTAGTGCGCAGCAAGTTGGCTGAGCTCAATGATTGGCAAGCCAGTGGCATTCATGAGCAGATTAACGCCGCCGCCGCCGAATTAGATCTCGGCATGGGCAAGGTGGGCATGCCATTACGGGTTGCCGTTACCGGCACCGGCCAATCTCCCGGTATCGATGGCGTGATTGCGCTGCTTAGCAAAGAGCAAACGCTGGCTCGTATCGACATGGCGCTGGCCTTTATTAGCGAGCGTGCTAACGCTTAGTCATTGGTTAAGCTGCATGTAAAGCGGTGAGTATACGCCTAAGTCATAGCGTAAAACGGGGACATTTAATGGCCCTGTTTTTATTGGTGTGGCCGTTCATGCTAAGAATAACTGGCGGTAAACTGAGCAAGCAGGCTGAAAATCGACTGCCTGAGTGATTTTAGTTAGTTTTTGGTTGACAGAAAAAGCTGGGCTGCCTATTATCCGCATCGCTTCAACAGTATCTGACTGAAGCACCAGTAAGAGGGGTTATAGCTCAGCTGGGAGAGCGCTTGCATGGCATGCAAGAGGTCCGCGGTTCGATCCCGCGTAGCTCCACCACTTACTTGCAGTAAAAAGTAATAAAGAAGTATCTACCAATTGGGGTTATAGCTCAGCTGGGAGAGCGCTTGCATGGCATGCAAGAGGTCCGCGGTTCGATCCCGCGTAGCTCCACCAAATTGGTAAGATGCTGATTAAATAAGTAATAAACACCAGTAAAAGATTTGTTTTGGGGTTATAGCTCAGCTGGGAGAGCGCTTGCATGGCATGCAAGAGGTCCGCGGTTCGATCCCGCGTAGCTCCACCACTCCTTATGTAATAAGACAGTGGCAACAACAAACTTAACAAATTTCGGGGTTATAGCTCAGCTGGGAGAGCGCTTGCATGGCATGCAAGAGGTCCGCGGTTCGATCCCGCGTAGCTCCACCATTTACTTGTAATAAAAAGTTGTGGAAATTAAAGAAGCCGCTGCATATTTGCAGCGGCTTTTTTGCGTCTGACGTTTGGCGCTGTACTATATCCGCATAAACACATGCCAACGAGACCTCTGCTATGGAGCATTTTGATACTATTTTTCAGCGGGCTAGCGAACGCCACGGCACAGCTGCCAAACTGAAAGCCTTGATTGCCACGCCGGTTGCTAAGCCAGAGCTGTTAGCCGCCATAGGTGACGATCGTTGGCTAGCTTCTTTTACCATGAGTTTGTTTCAATCGGGTTTCGTCTTTAGGGTGATCAGAAATAAATGGCCGGAGTTTGAGCGGGCGTTTTTTGGTTTTGATCCAGAAAAAATGTTGATGTTGGATGAGGGTCACTTTGAGCGCTTAAATAATGACGCCCGTATCGTGCGTCACGCCAGAAAAATTGCCACAGTCCCCGCTAATGCACGAATGATTTTAGAGTTGGGTAAGCCTTATGGCGGTTTTGGTGCCTTAGTGGCGCAATGGCCAAAAGACGACATCACGGGCTTGTGGCAACTCATTAAGAAACACGGTCAATTGTTGGGCGGCAACATAGGTCCTTATGCGCTGCGCCGCTTAGGCGTGGACACCTTTGTGTTTACCGGCGATGTGAGCGCCTATTTGCGCCATCATCAGGTGGTGGATGCTGGGCTTAGCAGCCAAAAAGGATTGCGCCAAGCCCAAGCGGCCTTTAATGAGTGGCACCAGCAAAGTGGCTTCAGCTACGCTGAAATTAGCAAGACCATTGCCTATTCGATAGGGTAAAGCAGCGGTAAGCTTTCAACGGTCAGAGAAACCCCAGTCTATGTACAGAAGATGCTTACCTTTGACTGACAGCTTAAAGCTTACGGCCTGTCTCTTAGTCACATCTCTCTGCTGGCTCCAACTCACCGAAAGAGGCAGCGGGCATTGCTGGAGCCAACCGTCAAATGCAGGATCGGCATTTGCCGAGCCCGTATGGGGCGAGCTTGTCTCGCCGTGACGAATTATTTCAGCCTAACCGAGCATCCATTGAATGTTCGCAGTAGGTTGAAATGATGAGTGTCATTAACCGTTAGCGCGTGGGCGGAGGTAAGCCTACGGCCTCTTAGTGTCTTACATACTTGTGACTAAGAGACAGGCTTACGGCTATCAGTTAAATAAGGTAATAAAAAACCGTGTACTTGCTCGACTATGGCATCTTGTGCCTGAGCCGTGGGGTGAATGCCATCGTCCATTAACATGCCGTCTTGACCAATTAAGGGCGCCACAAAAAAGGGCAGTAGCGGTATTTTATGCTCGTTAGCTAAATCGCTAAAGATGGCCTCAAACTGTTGTAGATAACGGCGACCATAGTTAGGCGGCAGTTGAATGTCGGTCAAGATCACCTTGGCACCGCTGTCTTGGACCATGTTAATCATCTGGTTTAAATTTTTTTCAATTAAAGCTGGCGGTAAGCCGCGCAAGCCATCGTTACCGCCCAGTTCCAGTAACACTAAGCTTGGCTGGTGCTTTTTTAGTAACGCGGGCAGTCGTTGTAAGCCACCTTGTGTGGTATCGCCACTGACGCTGGCATTAATCAATGCAACCGCTAACCCTTCTTGTTGCCAGCGCTTGGCTAACAGTTGCGGCCAGGCTTGACTCGCATTCATCCGATAACCGGCGCTTAGGCTGTCGCCTAAGATCAGTATGGTGTTAGCATGAGTTACAGATGAAACCAATATTAGCAGTAGTAGAAGGATGCGTGACATGACAAATTCTCCGGTGATCAAGGTGGCTGGGCTCAGCCAAGTAGTTGAGTTTGAAAGCACGCCGCTCGACGCCCAGACGCTCACTATCCTTGAGGGGATAGACTTTGAAGTCAAGGCCGGCGAAAGCGTGGCTTTGGTCGGCGCATCTGGTTCAGGCAAGTCCACCTTGCTGGGCTTGCTCGCTGGATTAGACACCGCCAGTCACGGTGATATTCTCATTAATGGCCAGTCGCTGGCACTCCTAAATGAAGAGCAACGCGCTAACTTGCGCGGTCAGCATATTGGCTTCGTGTTTCAGTCGTTTTTACTGCTGCCTACCTTAACCGCACTAGAAAACGTAATGCTGCCCGCCGAGCTACAAGGTCAGAAAAATAGCGCGCAGCGCGCGACCGAATTGTTAGACCAAGTGGGACTTAGTAAGCGACTTCGTCATTTCCCTAGTCAGTTATCGGGCGGCGAGCAGCAACGAGTGGCCATAGCTCGCGCCTTTATGACGCAGCCGGATATTTTATTGGCCGATGAGC
Organism: Candidatus Oceanisphaera merdipullorum; assembly: GCA_018883865.1. GTDB lineage: Bacteria > Pseudomonadota > Gammaproteobacteria > Enterobacterales > Aeromonadaceae > Oceanimonas > Oceanimonas merdipullorum. Next base: position 3,580 of record JAHLFI010000151.1, on the reverse strand, counting down.
CCACTGGAAATTTGGACACTCACACCGGTAGTCAAATTATAGCGTTGCTATTTGAGCTCAATAAAACCCATGGCACTACGCTGTTGATGGTGACCCACGATGAATCCTTGGCTGCGCGTTGTGACAGGCGTTTGGTGATGACCGCCGGCCGTTTGGAGGAGCATAATGGCTAGTCAGCGTATGGGGTTAAGTTCGAGTCTAGGCTTAGGTTTAGTGTGGCGAGAAATCGGTCGCGGTCCTTTGCGGCTGTTTTTATTGTCTTTGGCCTTAAGCGTGGCCAGTATTTTGAGCGTCACTTTGGTGGCGGATAGGCTCAATCAGGCGTTGTCAGCCTCAGGCCGCGACTATATTGGTGCCGATCGGGTGTTATCTAGCACGCGCTTTCTAGATAACGCTTGGCTGGAGCAGGCCAAAGCCCAAGGGCTGGCAGTGTCGCGTACGCAATCTTTCCAAAGCGTGCTCTTTGCCGATGATGAGCTGCAGTTAGCCAGCGTGCGGGCCGTGGATAATGCCTTTCCTTTCTATGGCGAGCTCAAGCTGTCACCACAGCAAGCCGTCACGCCCGGTCACATCTGGTTGTCGGCCCGCCTGTTAACCTTACTCAAACTCAAGGTTGGTAGTAGCGTCGAGCTAGGCAATCTGCAGTTAACCGTGGCCGGTGAGCTAGTGTCTGAGCCAGATCAGGGTTTTTCGCCGGGATTATTGGCGCCGCGGGCGCTGATGCATCTGGACGACGTGCCAGCCACAGGTATTGAAATGGCCGGCAGTCGGGTCAGTTACCGTTACTTATTTAAAGGCACCACCCAGCCATTAGCCAGCTTTGAGGCTTGGCTTACACCGCAATTACAAGCGGGGCAAAAGTGGTTGGGGCCAGACAGTGCGGACACTCCCGTGGCGACATCATTAGTGCGCGCCGAACAGTTTTTTCGCCTTGCGGCTTTAATTGGCGTCTTACTGGGTATCTTAGCGATGGCCATCGCCTTGGGCTATTTTTCACGGCGTGAACAAGACCGTATCGCCTTGCTGAAAACCCTAGGCGCGAGTCGTCGTACCTTACTGACGTGGCTGGCCAAATTACTAATAAGCCTCTTAATTTTGGGCTCTTTGCTGGGCGGCATAGTCGGTTACGCTCTTCATAAAGTGATTTTACTCAGCCTAGGTGAGGCGTTGAACCTGCCTTTACCGGCTCCGTCTTGGCAGCCCTTTGCACTGGCGCTTGGCTTAGGCATCTTAACCACGCTCATGCTGTCTGTGGTGCCCATGTTGCGTTTATTAAAAGTGCCGCCATTAAGAGTGCTGCGCAATGAAACCGAGGCGCGTATTCCGGCTTGGTGGAGTGCGGGAATTTTATTAAGCGGTACTTTTGTGCTGAGCTGGTTATTTGCTGGCGATCTCGCCTTGGCGGGCGGCTTATTACTCGGCCTGCTGGCACTCATGCTTATCTTGGGCGGCGTGTGTGGCGTAATGCTGATGCTGGCTAAACGCAGTGGCGGTAGCATCGCCTTTCGTCTGGCGCTGAGCCGCTTGGAGCGAGCTCGTTTAACCACAATGCTGCAGTTTGGCGGCGTGGCACTGGCGTTATTCTTAGGCTGCTTATTATGGGTGGTGCGCGGCGAATTAGTGGACGGCTTCTTGGCTAAGTTACCTGCTGACGCGCCCAACCGTTTTGTGATCAACATTGCCGACTATGAATTAGCGCCGCTGCAGCAAAAGTTGGATGGGGCAGGGCTTGAGCGATCGGTGTTTTACCCGATAGTGCGAGGCCGTTTAACAGCCATCAATAATAAAGCGACCGTCTCTGATGTGGACAGTGCTGCTGATGGTGAGAACGATGGCGGCGTGGGTCGTGAGCTGAATCTCACTTACAGCTCTGTGCTGCCTGAGGGTAACCGCGTGTTAAGTGGCGATTGGACGCAGGCGCCTGACAGCGTGTCTGTGGAGTCGGGCTTAGCCGAGCGCTTACAGTTAAAGCTAGGCGATCGTGTCACGCTGGACTTGGCCGGTGAACAAGTGTCGGCCGAGGTTAAAAGTATTCGCGAAGTGGATTGGGACAGCATGAAGCCCAACTTTTATTTGATCTTTAGCCCTGACGTATTGGACTCGTATTCGGCCACTTGGCTGGCGAGTTTTTACTTGCCGGTTGAACAGAAAGCCTTAGAAATTGAGCTGATCCGCGCCTTTCCTACCGTCACTATTTTGGACGTCGAAGCGCTATTGCAGCAATTACGCCAAGTGCTGGCGCAAGTTAGCCAAGCGCTGTTGGTGATTATGGGCTTAGTGATAGTGGCCAGTATCTTAGTGCTATTGGCGCAACTAGAAACCACGCTCGAGAGTCGGCGTCGTGAATTAGTTTTATTGCGCACCTTAGGGGCTAGCGAGCGCTTAATGCAGGCGTCATTGCGTTGGGAATGGTTGGCGGCAGGTGTCGCGGCAGGTTTGGCCGCCGCTCTAGGTGTGGAGCTGTGTGTGGCTATTCTTTTGCCCTATTGGTTGGGCCTGCCTTGGCAGCCGCATCCGGTGTTGTGGATAGCGCTGCCCGCACTCGGCGCAGGTTTATTGCTGCTTACGGGTCGTTTGGGAGGCATAACTCGTACTAGTCTAATGAGCCGATTGAGGCAGTGGTGAATCTATAATGTGAGGAAAGCATGGAGAGGGGAGTAACACACCGGATTTCTGTGTGCTAGGCCCCACGCCTCTCGATTTACGTCTCACGGGGTTGCAGAATTTCCTTGAGCGCCTTTTCCAGCGTGGGATAGCGAAAGTGAAAGCCGGCGCATTGTAGGCGCACCGGCATTACACGCTGGCCGGTTAATAATAAGTCGGCCATCTCGCCAAACGCTAAGCGCATTACCCAAGCCGGCACGCGAGCAAAGTGCGGCTTATTTAGCACCTGCGCCAAGGTTTTACTAAATTGCTGATTGGTTACCGGCTCAGGGGCGCTGGCATTAAATGCGCCCGAGCACTCGTCGTGCTCCAGCAAAAACAGCACTAAGCTCACCACGTCATCTATGTGGATCCACGACATATACTGTTTGCCCGAGCCAATCGGGCCGCCCAAGCCTAAGCGGTAGCTGGGCAGCATCTTCTTTAAGGCGCCGCCATCTGGGCCCAACACGACGGCCAAGCGGATGCAGCACACGCGGGTTTGCTCGCTGGCGGCGGCTTGGGCCAATTGCTCCCACTGGGCGCAGACCTTATGACTGAATTCTGGATGGGGGCTGGAGTCTTCGTCTACTAGAGCCGCGCCTTGGCGGCCGTAATAGCCGACGGCTGAGCCACTGATCAGCACCTTGGGTGCTTGAGTGCCGGCGTTAAGTTTTTCGACTAACTGTTCGGTTAGCTGCCAGCGGCTTTGGCAGATACGCAATTTTTGTTCTGTGCTCCAACGCTTCTCTGCGATGGGTTCGCCTGCGAGATTGATCACCGCATCAAATTGATCCAAATTCTCCAGATCATTCAAGGAGGGCAGGGCCTTAATATCATGGCCTAACTGTTGGTGCACCTTAGCAGGATTACGGCTCAGTACCGTTATCTCATGATGGTTGCGTAAATGCGGCATCAAACGCCGCCCGACAAAGCC
>JAHLFI010000150.1 GCA_018883865.1 Candidatus Oceanisphaera merdipullorum | reverse complement strand
CCTAACACCCCATGCTAGTGCGCTACCAAGCTGCGCTACACGCCGAATCGGAATCAACTATATAAGGCTGAGTAAGGGCGTGCAAGCACCTTTTGTCGTTTCACGTTTGTTTGCTGCTTTCTTATTCGTTATGGGCCTTTGTCGTGCATGTTAGCGTCAAGCTTGGCTTTTTCCCCCTACAAAATGGCTCTAGAGCTGACGTACTTTAAGCGGAACGGTGCTGTTTTCTATATTTAGTTAATTTGTCATACTAAGCGGTTCTTGGCGGCCTTCGCTTAATGTACATAATCGTTAACTCATAATACCAAGTGATATTCTTATGAACTCAAGCTACCTCGCGATGACGCAAGTCGAACAAGACCAATATTGGATGCGCCAAGCCATGCTATTGGCGGCAAAGGCCGAGGCCGAAGACGAGGTGCCAGTGGGCGCATTGGTTGTCTATCAAGGGCAATGTATCGGCGAGGGCTGGAATCGCTCAATTGGTAGCCATGATGCCACGGCCCACGCGGAAATAATGGCGCTGCGTCAAGCAGGCCTTGCTTTAGGTAATTATCGGCTGTTGGACTGCACCTTATACGTGACGCTTGAACCCTGCATCATGTGCAGTGGCGCCATGATCCACAGCCGTATTGCGCGGCTGGTGTATGGCGCGCCCGATACCAAAACCGGTGCCGTGGACTCCACTTTACAGCTGCTTGCCACGCCGGGCTTAAACCACAGAGTAAGCTGGCAAGCGGGCGTGCTGAGCGAAGACTGTGCTTGCCAACTGAGCGCTTTTTTTAAACGTAGACGTGCTGAGCACAAAGCGGCGCGCCAGTTAGCGCGGGCGAATGAAGGTTAACGCTCGATCAGTAAGCGTTCGCCTCCAAAAATAAAATATCTTGTTTTGTTTCGCTCGTCCGCTCTAAGTTTGCTCATGTTTAACGATGACAGTCACAGTTACATGGGCTGTCACAAAGTTGTCATCTAACCCCCCTACAATAGCGCCACTGGATATCTATCGAGGTGGACTATGTCAACCCAAACCCAAGCCATTGCCTTATCAGGCAGTCGTAAGCGCTGGTTGAAAGACCGTTTAGCGCAAGTAAGCGTGACCGCTGGCGGTATAATAGTGCTCTTAGCATTATTACTGATTTTCTTATATTTACTGTATGTGGTTAAACCCATATTTGACGCTGTAAAAGTGGAACCTGGCGTCGAATTTAGTTTGTTGGAGAAGGCTGCGCCTGATCAAACATTGGGTAAGACAGTGCTTTTGGGTGTAGAAGAGCAAAATGAGCTGGTATATCGCTTTGCGGATACCGGCGAGGTCAGCTTCTATTCGTTGCCTCAGCAAGGCAAGCTCGTCTCCAGCCTGAATATCGGGCATGAGGTGACTAGTACAGCGCAGAGCAGCAGTCATAATTTAGTCGCCTATGGCGTGGCCGATGGCGGCGTTATGCTGGTGTCACCAAAATTTACCGTCAGCTACCCAGATAATATTCGCACCATAGAGCCGCAAGTCATCTTTCCGTTTGGCGAGCAGCCATTAGTGGTGGATGAGGAAGGGCGCACGTTGTCGCAAATGAGTGTGGCCACTCAGGGACAAGACGTGTTGGTGGCAGCCATGACAGAGTCTGGCAAGGGACTCTTGACGCGCTTCGTTGGCAAAGAAAATTTCATGACCGGTGAGTTGGAACTTAAGTCAACTCAAGTCGACATTCCCGGATTGCCTGCTGAAGTAGATCAGTTGTTGCTGACGCCCAACTTACGCTTCTTGTTTGCCCGTAGTGCCAATGAGGTTTACGTGTTTGATGTGCGTAACATCAACAAGGTGGTGCTACGCAACGTGCTGACCATGAATGCCAAAGGCGCCAACATTAGCGGCTTGAGCCTGTTATCGGGCGGCAACTCGTTGCTGGTGGCCAACGACAATGGTCAAATATCTCAATGGTTTGAAGTGGCGCGCGACGGCAAACGTGAATTTACCTATATTCGCGACTTTGCAGCCGAAGACGATGTGAGCCAAATTACCTCCGAGGTAAATCGCAAAGGCTTTGTTACCGCTTCCAGCAATGGCAGCGTCGATATCTTTCACACTACCGGTGGTTCACGACTATTCTCGGCCCCCTTAGCCACCGCTGCGGTGTCGGCGCTGGCCATGTCACCACGTAACTCTATGTTGTTGATGCAAAGCGGCGACACCATCTCAACCTTTCATGTAGAAAACGATCACCCAGAAGTGACCATGAAGGCGTTGTGGACCAAGATCTGGTACGAAGGCTACCCAGAGCCGCAATATGTGTGGCAGTCGACCTCGGGAAGCAGTGACTTTGAGTCCAAACTCAGCCTAGTACCGATCTCTTTTGGTACCCTGAAGGCCGCTTTTTATGCACTGTTGTTCGCGGTGCCTATCGCCATCGCCGGTGCTGTTTATACCGCTTATTTTATGTCGTCGGGTTTGCGCAAAGTGGTAAAGCCAACGGTTGAGATCATGGAGGCGCTGCCTACCGTTATCTTGGGCTTTTTGGCGGGTCTTTGGCTGGCGCCGTTAATTGAAAGTCATTTGCCGGGCATGGTTATTTTGCTGGTGATGCTGCCGTTGTCGATTTTGCTGATGGCCCTTGCTTGGCATCATGCGCCTAAAGGCCTGCGGGATTTAGTACCGGAAGGCTGGCAGTGCATTATCTTACTGCCGCTGGTGGTGTTTGTCGGTTGGTTGTCTTTCGCCTTAAGCCCTTGGGTCGAAAATATGTTTTTTGGCGGCAATGCCCGCAACTTTTTAAGTAACGAACTGGGCATTGGCTTTGATCAGCGTAATTCCTTGGTGGTCGGTATCGCCATGGGTTTTGCGGTAATCCCCACTATTTTCTCCATTGCTGAAGATGCGGTGTTCTCGGTGCCGCGCCATTTAACCAACGGCTCACTGGCGCTGGGTGCGACTACCTGGCAAACGCTAACACGCGTGGTGATGCTAACCGCCAGTCCTGGTATTTTCTCGGCGGTGATGATGGGACTTGGGCGAGCGGTGGGCGAAACCATGATAGTACTGATGGCCACGGGTAATACGCCGGTTATGGATCTCAGTGTCTTTAGTGGCATGCGTACGTTAGCGGCCAACATAGCGGTAGAAATGCCGGAGGCCGAGGTCAACAGCTCACATTATCGAGTCTTGTTCTTGGCGGCCTTCGTGTTGTTTATTTTCACCTTCTTGTTTAACACGGTTGCTGAATTTGTACGCCAGCGACTGCGTGACAAATACAGTTCAATGTAAGGGCGGGCACATGAACAAATGGTTTAAATCGGGTGCGCCTTGGATCTGGATGACAGGCGGCGCGGTCAGCGTCAGCTTAGTGGCGGTATTAGGTTTATTGTTGCTGATTGGTTGGCGCGGCCTGACCTTCTTCTGGCCGCACACTATTTATGAGTGGCAGGTCAGCACGCCTGCGGGCGAGCGTTATCAGATAATCGGTGAAATTCATGACCGCGAGCAAGTGCCCTTGGCACAGTTACGTGGTGCGGGCATGGCGTTAGAGGGAGTGACCGCCGAGACGTTAACGCGCTATTTAATTAAAACCGGTAACCGTGAGTTTGTGCCGCTGGATTTTCGCTGGTTATTGGAAACTGACATCGTCTCACGTAGCGAGCCGGTTAACTTAGCGGTATTGGAGCGGGCCAACCACGGCAACTTTTACGGTTACGTAGAGCAAGTGCTTGAAGGCGATCGTGCGGTCACCGCTGCCAGTCAGGGCGAGTTGCGTGAGCAGTTGATGACTCGGTTAGAGCGAGTGCAGAAACTCAATCGGCAGATGAAATCTCTGCAAAGAGGTGACATTGGTGCCATTAACCATCAGCTAGAAAAGTTGCGACTCAAGCAGCGCGGTTTAGAGCTTGAGGGGACCGCAACCGAGCAAGCGATTGCCGATATTCGTAGCCAAGAACAACAGCTAAGAGCGGACTACCAAGTATTAGAGCAGCAATTATTCGAACTGCGCGAACAGGCGCGTCGGGATAATGTGGTGGTGCGTGACATGCGTGGGCAAGCGGTGACCTTGTCATTGGGTGAAGTGCTAGATGCAAGTTGGCCCAATGACATGAATCTTATGGACAAGACGCTGCATTGGTTTTCAGCAATTGGTAAATTTGTGACTGGTGAGCCGCGCGAAGCCAATACCGAAGGTGGCGTTTTCCCCGCTATCTTTGGCACCGTCTTCATGGTGATCTTGATGGCGATTATCGTGACGCCCTTGGGCGTGGTGGCGGCCATTTATTTACACGAATATGCGGGCAAAAATAACCTGACCAAGATGATCCGCATCGCCGTGATCAATCTTGCTGGGGTGCCGTCCATCGTCTATGGCGTGTTTGGTTTGGGCTTCTTCGTGTATATGGTGGGTGGATCTTTGGATCAGTTGTTCTATCCAGAATCCTTGCCTACGCCCACCTTTGGCTCGCCTGGTGTGCTGTGGTCGGCGTTAACGCTGGCGATTTTAACGCTACCGGTCGTGATAGTGTCTACAGAGGAAGGGTTATCGCGTATTCCAAGCTCGGTACGCCAAGGCTCTTTGGCGCTGGGCGCCACTAAAGCGGAAACCCTGTGGCGTATCGTGATCCCCATGGCCAGCCCCGCCATTATGACGGGTCTTATTTTAGCTATCGCTCGTGCCGCAGGCGAAGTGGCCCCTTTGATGCTGGTGGGCGTGGTGAAGCTGGCCCCCAACTTGCCGATGGATGGTAACTTTCCTTATCTGCATGTGGAGCGCAAATTCATGCACTTGGGCTTTCATATCTATGATGTGGGTTTTCAAAGCCCCAACGTAGAAGCGGCACGGCCTTTGGTGTACGCCACTTCCTTTTTGCTGGTGACTGTCATAGTGGGTTTGAACTTAACGGCGATCGGTATTCGTAATCACCTGCGAGAGAAATTCCGCTCGCTTGATCAATAGGCTCAGCCACACAGCGAACACAATAAGTTCAGTCAATCAGCGGTGCGCCTGTGAGTTGCTTGCGCCAAGAATTTTAGTTTGAGGTAATAACATTATGAACCTAGCCATTAACCAAACCGCCAGCCAAAGCCTAACGCTTGAGACGAGCGGTGTGAGTGATGCACAGACGGCATTGAACATTCGTGACCTTAATTTATTTTACGGTGATAAGCAGGCGCTATTTGACGTCAATATGAAGATTGCCAGAGGCCAAGTGACCGCCTTCATCGGGCCTTCTGGCTGCGGTAAGTCGACGCTGCTGCGCTGTATTAATCGCATGAATGATTTGGTGGATCATTGCCGCGTTGAGGGTGAAATTTTATTGCATCAGCAAAATATCTATCACAAGAGCGTGGATGTGGCGGCGTTGCGTCGCCGAGTGGGCATGGTGTTTCAGCGGCCCAATCCGTTTCCGAAAACTATTTATGAAAATGTGGTATACGGGTTACGGTTGCAAGGCATTAACGACCGCCGCCGGCTCGATGAGGCGGTGGAGCGCTCAATACGCGGCGCCGCACTTTGGGATGAAGTGAAAGACCGCTTGCATGAAAATGCCTTTGGCCTATCTGGCGGTCAGCAGCAGCGACTGGTGATAGCCCGCGCCATCGCCATTGAGCCTGAAGTGTTATTGCTCGATGAGCCGACCTCCGCCTTGGATCCCATCTCGACCTTAGTGATCGAAGAGTTGATCCACACCCTCAAAGAGCAGTTTACTGTGGTGATCGTCACCCATAACATGCAGCAAGCGGCGCGGGTGTCCGATAACACGGCATTTATGTACATGGGTGAGTTGATTGAGTATGCAGATACCAATACCTTGTTCACTACGCCGGCGAAGAAAAAAACGGAAGACTACATTACTGGACGCTACGGATAAGGAAATCAGAGATGAATCAGCAAAAACTCAACAAACACATTTCTGGCCAGTTTAATGCCGAGCTGGAAGAGGTGCGCAATCAGGTCATGGTAATGGGCGGCTTAGTGGAGCAACAGCTCACCGATGCCATTACTGCGATGCACAAAAAAGACTTGGATTTGGCGCGTTCAATTGTCATCAAAGACAGTCAAGTGAATGCCTTGGAAGTGGCCATAGATGAAGATTGCACACGAATTATTGCCAAACGCCAACCCGCAGCGTCAGATTTACGACTAGTATTGGTGGTGTTAAAAACCATTACTGATTTGGAGCGCATCGGCGATGCGGCTAAGCGTATCAGTCGTATGGTGTTGGATAATGCGGATCAGACGCAGCCACCCTTAGTATCAATCGAGAATATGGGGCGGCGCGCAGTCAGCATGTTGCATCAAGGGCTGGATGCGTTTGCGCGTATGGATTTAACAGCGGCCATTGCGGTGCACAAACAAGATGACCAATTGAATCGAGACCATGAGTCTATCGTGCGTGAGCTGATGACTTTTATGATGGAAGATCCTCGTTCCATACCGCAGGTGTTGAAGGTGCTTTGGTGTGTGCGCTCATTAGAGCGAGTAGGGGACAGAGTACAGAATCTGTGTGAATACATTATTTTTTATGTGAAAGGCAAAGATGTGCGCCATCGCAGTGATGAAGATATTTACAATTTACAGGACTGAGCCTAAACGCTTGGGCGGGCACTCAAATCAGCAGACGTTAGGGTGAAGCGACTAGGCGACCTTGATTTATAAGACAATAGCCATGAAAACATTAGGTGTAATGTTTAGCGAAAAATGAAATTTATGCTCTGTAGGCCTAATAATACTGAGTTGGTGGTCAAATTATTTTTTATTTTTTAATTTTCTATGTAGTTGAATTTAAAGAGTTTTAAGTGTTTTTTTGAATAGTTATGCATAATTGTTATAGATTGCTCCGCCACTAATAGCAATTCATTTTTGCCTCTAGCTCATTACAAGGGGTAAACTATGCCACTAAGCGATTAGGGTTAGTGATCGGTCTTAAACACACTACTGACAACTAGAATAGAAGAAGAAACATATGACGGAACGTACTCACCTCGGCACTTTACAAGTTGCTACCGTTCTTCATGATCTGGTAGTAAATGAAATTCTTCCCGGTACTGGTGTTGAGCCAGCAGCATTTTGGGCTGGTATGGAACAAATCGTAAATGATTTGGCACCTAAAAACCGCGCCCTGCTAGAAAAACGGGAAACTCTGCAACATCAAATCGATGCATGGCACAACGCCAATGCGGGTTCTGCGTTTGATGCGGCAACTTACAAAAAATTCTTAACTGACATCGGTTATTTGCTGCCGGCGGTAGAAGATTTTAAGATTACCACCACCAATGTTGACGCTGAACTGGCTACCTTAGCCGGCCCGCAACTTGTGGTACCGGTAAATAATGCCCGTTTCGCGCTCAATGCCGCGAATGCTCGTTGGGGTAGCTTGTACGATGCGCTTTATGGCAGCGATGCTATTTCTGAGAAAGACGGTGCAGAAAAAACCAAAGCCTTCAACCCAGTTCGCGCCGCTAAAGTTATTGCTTGGGGCCGCAATCTGCTGAACCAAGCCGCACCTTTGGCTGTGGGCAGTCATGCCGATGCCGTCGCTTATAAAGTGGTCGATGGTGCACTGCAAATTACGTTGGAAAATGGCGAGCTGACCAGCTTGGCTGATACCAGCAAGTTTGTGGGTTATAACGGTGACACCAATGCGCCTAGCTCAGTATTGATCCGTAACAACGGTATTCATATCGAGCTCCAATTCGACCGCAACAATCAAGTGGGTGCCACAGATAAAGCCGGCATCAAAGACTTAGTGGTAGAAGCTGCGCTGTCGACCATCATGGACTGCGAAGACTCTATCGCCGCCGTGGATGCTGAAGATAAAGTTGCCGTGTATCGCAATTGGTTGGGCCTGATGAAAGGCACCCTGACCGAGAAGATCCAAAAAGGCGATAAAGAAACCATCCGCAGCATGAACCCAGACCGCGAATATTTGTCTCCAAACGGTGAAGCGTTCAGTTTGCATGGCCGCAGCCTGTTATTCGTGCGTAACGTAGGTCACTTGATGACCAACGAAGCGGTATTGGACAAAGACGGCAACGAGGTACCAGAGGGCATTATTGACGCTCTGGTCACCAGCCTGATTGCGATTCACGACTTGAAAGGTAACGGTGTCTTCCGTAACTCGCGCACCGGCAGCGTATATATCGTTAAGCCTAAGATGCACGGTCCTGAAGAAATCGCCTTCGCTTGTGAGTTATTTGAGCGTACAGAGCAAGTACTGGGCTTAGCCAAAAATACCCTGAAAGTGGGTATCATGGACGAAGAGCGTCGTACCAGTGCCAACCTTAAAGCCTGTATCGCCCAAGCCAAAGAGCGTGCCGTGTTTATTAACACCGGCTTCCTCGACCGTACTGGTGATGAAATTCACACCAGCATGGAAGCGGGCCCAGTGGTACGCAAAGGCAATATGCGCAAGCAAGCTTGGATCAGCGCCTACGAAAATAACAACGTAGATGTGGGTTTAGCCGCGGGCTTCCAAGGCAAAGCACAAATTGGTAAAGGCATGTGGGCGATCCCAGATAAAATGGCCGAAATGCTTGATACCAAAATTGTGCATCCGTTAGCCGGTGCTAATACCGCTTGGGTACCGTCGCCAACCGCAGCTACCTTGCACGCTACCCATTACCATCAGGTTAATGTGCGTGATCGTCAAGATGAGCTTAAGTCTCGCGAAGCCGCTAGCCTAGATGCACTGTTGACCATTCCTTTGCTAACGCAAAAAGACAAAGACAGCCTGACCGCAGAAGAGATCCAGAACGAATTGGATAACAACGCTCAGGGCATCTTAGGTTATGTGGTGCGCTGGATTGATCAGGGTGTGGGTTGTTCTAAAGTGCTTGATATCCATAACGTCGGCCTGATGGAAGACCGCGCTACCTTGCGTATTTCGGCTCAGCACATCGCTAACTGGTTGCGTCACGGTATTTTGACTGAAGAGCAGGTGATGGAGTCCATGAAACGCATGGCCGCCATCGTTGACCAGCAAAACGCCGGTGATGCTTTGTATATCAACATGGCACCTAACTTCGATACCATCGCTTTCGAAGCGGCTTGTGACTTGGTATTCAAGGGGCGTACTCAGCCAAGTGGCTATACCGAACCTTTGCTGCACGCCTATCGTCGTAAGTTGAAAGCCCAACAGGCTTAAAACCAATCTTGACTCCTTGGCTTAGGCCTTAAGTCTGACGATAATAAGATCCCCAGCTTGCTGGGGATTTTTTTCACCCTCATTTTCCTCTCTCATTTTTCAGCATGTTCATGCATTCCGTCATCTTGTGTCGCACTCAAGGCGAGGCTACTCATCGCGGTTACGAAAACTTCGCTTGGTCACGTTTTACACACGCATTTACCGTATGCTGTGTTTAGTCTGTGTGATTACTGCCATTCTCAACTGGCATTTAATCTTTCATTATTACGCTAATCATCACCACTCCACTCACTCAAACGAATAGGATTGGCATGCTTACACGTTTAGTTATCTCGCTTTCCGCGTTAATTTTCAGTGTCTTCTTACTCATGGGCGGCAACACCTTTGTGATGACGCTGCTTGGCGTTAACTTAGGCCTGAAGAACGTCGAGCCACGGCTGATTGGTAGCATTATGGTCTGCTACTCAGTGGGTTTCGTTTTAGGCTCTTTATATGGTCCTAGAGTCATCAAGCGAGTGGGGCATATTCGGGCTTTCGCCGTGTTTAGCGCCTTCTTGGCCAGCTCGACGCTGATATTCCCGCTTACCGACAGCATCTTGCTCTGGGCTTTATTGCGGGCCTTGGGGGGCATAGCCGTGGCGGGCTGCTTTATCGTTATCGAAAGCTGGTTTAGCGCCGTGGCCAGTAATGATAATCGCGCCACTTTATTTTTTTCTTACCAAATTTGTACCTATTTAGCGGCCACCGCCGGCCAGCTATTGATCGGTTTTATTGATCCTATGGCGTATATCCCTTTTACGCTGGGGGCCATAGTGCTGATTGCCGCCTTAGTACCTTTGTCTCTCAGTCGTATGAGTGCGCCGACCATAGAGCACAATGAGCGTATTAGCGTGAAAGCCATCATTAAGCAGGCCCCTGTTGGCTTATTGGCGGCGCTGTGCAGCGGCATGCTGATCAGCAGTTTTTACGCCATGGCGCCGGTTTATGCCATTAAGGTGGGGCTGAAAGTGGAGCAATTGTCCTACTTTATGGCCGCCTCCGTATTCGCCTTTATTATTTTCGCTTTGCCGTTGGGCCGCTTATGCGACCGACTCGATCGCAGTAAGATAATGGTGTGGATTAATGGCTTAGTGGCGTTTAGTGCCCTGGGCGTAGTGTTGGTAGGGCCCTTTCATTTAGCCTTTTTGATTGGCTTTTCGGCGCTCTATATGGGTATGGTGGCGGCCATCTATCCGGTGGCGGTGGCGATAACCAATGACCGCATGGAGGCCCAACATATAGTGGCGGCCAGCACTACGTTATTGCTGAGCTACGGCTTAGGCAGCTCCTTGGGCCCGCTGTTTAGCTCCAGCATGATGGCGTGGTTTGGGCCGCAGGGTTTGTACTATGGCTGTGGTGCCATAGCGCTCTTGCTGGGCGCTTACACTTGGGGTTGGAGCTTGCGCTCGAAAGTAGTGGAAGTGGAAGATCAGGCGCAATATATCCCAAGCACCGCCGAAACTGTGGGCGTGATCAGTGAGCTGGATCCGCGAAATGAGGAGTTTGTGGATGTGCCGCTCGAAGAGATATACCCGCATTTAGAGGCAGAAGAAATTGCTCATGCGCAAGCTAGCCAAATGGAACTGGATTTGCCTGAGCCTGAGCTTGAAGTGGGCGAAGAGGAGTCCATTTTGGTGCCGCACTGATGAGCGAAACACAGGTGATACAGCCTAATAAAAGCCGTTGACGCCTCAATTTGGCCGCTTGATCGAGCTAGGCGGCGGGACCTTGACTAAGCTCAACAGGCTAGACTCTGTCATATTGGTGTCAATCTAAGGTGTTAGGCTGGCATTTCAGCAGTGAGGCCGGATAGTGCTTAACCCGAATGATGAAAGGGTCAGCTAAGAACACTGCTCAATCATATGAGGGCTGCATAATGGAATATGTCGCACAAAGAAATACCGCTTCGTTAGACGCAACGCCTTGCCAATGGAGTGCAGATGATTGTTATCCCGCTACCTTACTGTGTTGGTTACACCAACAGACACAGCCGTTAACTGAGCTACTAGTCCCTGATTTTCAAGAACTAGAGGTCGTCTAAACGTCATTTTAGTGCAGAACCCAGCGGTATTTACCGCTGGGTTCTCGTTATTAACACGCATCTCCACCACAGCCATTCCCCTTGCTTTCAATCCCCGTTAAACTTGAGACCTGAATATGGCGCTAAGCGATAAGCTTGGCGCACCTTTTGCCGCGTTTTAGCCGCACTTTTGCTGCACTATGCGCTCAGTAGGAATCTAACCCCATGATCCGAGTCGCCATTAATGGCTATGGCCGTATCGGCCGCAGTATATTACGGGCTTTTTATGAGCGCGGACTGCAGCCGTACCTAAAAATTGTGGCTATCAATGAGCTGGCCGAGCCCGAGGCCATGGCGCACCTTACCCGATATGACTCCAGTCATGGTCGCTTTGGCGAAGAAGTGACGCTGTTACCCGGTGCGTTTGAGATTGGCGGTGACGTGATTAAGCTCTGCCATGAGCCAGACCCGGCCAAACTGCCTTGGCGCGAGCTAGGCGTGGATTTGGTACTGGAGTGCACGGGCGTGTTGTCGAGCCGCAGCGATGCCCAGCGCCACATAAGTGCCGGTGCGAAGAAAGTCTTATTCTCTCATCCAGGAGATAACGACTTAGATGCCACTATCGTTTATGGGGTGAATCATCAGCACTTAACTGGGCGCGAGACCATGATCTCTAACGCCTCTTGTACCACCAATTGCGTGGTGCCGGTGATCGAAACGCTGCACAGAGTGTTCAACATTAAATGCGGCAATATCACCACTATTCATTCGGCGATGAACGACCAACAAGTGATCGATGCCTATCACTCGGACTTGCGCCGTACTCGCGCCGCCAGCCAGTCGATTATTCCGGTCGATACTAAGCTGGCTAAGGGCGTGGAGCGCATCTTGCCCCATTTTGCCGGCAAGTTTGAGGCGATTTCTGTGCGCGTGCCCACCATTAACGTCACCGCCATGGATCTAAGCGTGCTGGTAGAGCACAAGGCCACAGTAGATGCGGTGAATCAGGTGTTGCGTGAGGCAGCTCTTGGCCCACTGCGCGGCATCTTAGGCTACACAGAGGCGCCCTTGGTGTCGGTGGATTTTAACCACGACCCACATTCGTCAATTATTGATGGTACGCAAACCCGCGTCAGCGACGCTAATCTAATCAAGATGCTGATGTGGTGTGATAATGAATGGGGCTTTGCCAACCGTATGTTAGATACCAGCTTGGCTTGGTTTAGCGCAGCACGGCCTGTTTTAAAATAAATCGACTTAAAAACACCGGCACTCTTTTTACATTTATACCATTAACTTTTAGACCGCCAACACTTAACCGCAACCAGAACAAAGGACGCCTTAATGTCTGTCATTAACATGAATGAGCTCGATTTATCCCATAAGCGAGTGCTGATCCGTGCCGATTTAAACGTGCCCATAAAAGATGGCGTGGTCAGCTCGGACGCGCGTATTCTGGCTTCCTTACCCACCATTAAGGCCGCATTGGCGCAAGGCGCTAAGGTGATGGTGACGTCGCATTTGGGACGACCGACAGAAGGCGAGTTTGCGGCTGAGTTTTCACTGCAGCCGGTGGTGGATTACCTACAAAAAGCCTTGAAGGTACCGGTGCGTTTAGCCAGCGATTATTTAAACGGCGTTGAGCTTGTTGAAAATGAGCTGCTGGTGCTAGAAAACGTGCGCTTTAACGTCGGTGAGAAAAAAGACGACGAGACTTTATCACGCCAATATGCAGCTCTGTGTGATGTGTTTGTGATGGATGCCTTTGGTACCGCGCACCGCGCTCAGGCTTCTACTCACGGTGTAGCAAAATTTGCCCCCATCGCCTGTGCCGGCCCTTTGTTGTCAGCTGAATTGGCAGCCTTAGCCAAAGCACTCGATAATCCGGCACGGCCGTTAGTGGCGGTGGTTGGGGGTTCTAAAGTGTCCACTAAGCTGACTGTGCTAGAATCCCTGTCCCAGATCGCTGATCAGTTGGTCGTGGGTGGGGGTATTTCCAATACTTTTGTGGCCGCGGCCGGTCATAACGTCGGTAAGTCTTTGTATGAAAAAGACCTGATCCCCGAGGCAAAACGCCTGATGGCCAAGTGCGCCATTCCGTTGCCGACCGATGTGCGCACCGCTACCGAGTTTTCTGACACCGCAGTGGCGACCGTAAAAGACGTATCGCAAGTGCAAGATAACGAGCTAATCTTTGATCTCGGTGATGAGTCCGCAGCTATGCTGGCTGACATTTTGAAAAATGCCAAAACCATTATCTGGAATGGTCCAGTCGGGGTGTTTGAGTTTGAAAACTTTCGTCGTGGTACCGAAATTATCGCTAAAGCGATAGCGGAGAGCGACGCATTTTCTATTGCCGGCGGTGGCGATACCTTAGCGGCCATCGACTTATTCGGCATTAAAGATCAAATTTCCTATATTTCGACCGGTGGTGGTGCATTCTTAGAATTTGTTGAAGGTAAAACGCTGCCCGCCGTGGCTATGCTTGAGCAAAGAGCCAAAGGCTGAACTTAAACATAAGAGCCAAGGGCTAAATTTAAATATAAGAGCCCGGATGGGAGCTTAATTTCGGTATAGATTTATCTCGGCTGCGCTGAGTGCGGCCGTTTATGCATTAGAGAGGAGCAAATAATGTCTCAGAAAATTTTAGATGTGGTGAAGCCAGGTGTGGTATGTGGTCATGATATGCAAAAAATCTTTGCCATTGCCAAGGAAAATGAGTTTGCGCTACCTGCGGTCAACGTAGTGGGCACCGATTCAGTAAACGCCGTATTAGAAGCCGCTGCCAAGGTCAAAGCGCCGGTTGTAGTGCAGTTTTCTAACGGTGGAGCGGCATTTTTTGCCGGCAAAGGCTTAAAAATGGAAGGTCATCAGGCCGCGATTTTAGGCGCCATCTCGGGCGCGCATCACGTGCATGCCATGGCGGAAGCCTACGGTATTCCGGTTATTTTGCACACGGATCATGCGGCGAAAAAACTCCTGCCTTGGATCGATGGTTTGTTAGACGCAGGCGAAAAGCACTTTGCCCAAACGGGTAAACCGTTGTTTAGCTCACATATGATCGACTTGTCTGAAGAAAGTCTGGAAGAAAACATCGAGATTTGTAGCCAATATCTAGCGCGCATGAGCAAAATCGGCATGACGTTGGAAATTGAGTTGGGCTGTACCGGTGGTGAAGAAGACGGCGTCGACAACACCAGCATGGACAGTTCACTGTTGTATACCCAGCCAGAGGACGTGGCCTACGCCTATGAAAAACTGAGCGCTATTAGTGACATGTTCACCATTGCCGCTTCATTCGGCAACGTGCATGGCGTGTACAAGCCAGGTAACGTTAAGCTGACGCCGAAGATTTTAGATAACTCACAAAAATATGTGTCTGAAAAATTTGGCCTGCCGGCTAAGTCTCTGGACTTCGTGTTTCACGGCGGTTCAGGTTCATCGGCCGCAGAAATTAAAGAGTCGATTAGCTATGGCGTAGTGAAGATGAATATCGACACCGATACCCAGTGGGCAACGTGGCTAGGCGTGATGGATTACTACAAAGCCAAGCAAGACTATCTGCAAGGCCAAATTGGTAACCCAGAAGGCGACGATAAGCCGAACAAAAAGTATTACGACCCGCGCGTTTGGTTACGCGAAGGCCAAAATCAGATGATAGCGCGATTAGAGCAGGCATTTACCGAGTTAAATGCGATTAACGTGCTCTAAATAGAAATTTTAATTTATTCGATACCGGCCTCGTGCCGGTATTTTTTTGCCTGCTACTCTTAAGCTCGCGGCCAACGCCAGCCAGCAAGGCCAACCCCTGCCCGACTGTCGCTTAACTGCATAAGATAGTTATCAATTTTCTTGTCCCATTTTTAAGATTGTCACTACAGTTAAGTCTCAAGTGATACTAATAAGGACATAAGCCATCATGGATGATGCAAAACCTGATCACGACGCCTTGCTGCAAAGCTTGGTGTTCTTAACAAAATTTTATGGCCAGCCTTATCAAGGGGCTGTACTGGTTAATGGCTTGCCGTTAGTCAATGGCAAGCTGACGCCCTTATTGTTTGAGCGTGCGGCTAAGCGTGCCGAGCTATCGGCACGTCCAGCACGTGTGGCCTTAGACGATATCTCAGACCTGTTACTGCCCTGCATAGTGCTATTGGCGCAGGGTGAGGCGGCGGTGTTGTTGGAAAAATCTGCAGATAAAGCTGAGTATCGCGTGCTACTGGTGTCTGCGGGCGAAGGTGAGCAGTGGCTCTCGCAAGATCTGCTGGCTGCCAGTTACACGGGCCATGTTATTTTTATTAAGCCGCAATTTCGCTTCGATGCTCGGACGCCAAAAGTACTCAACACCCAAGATGGACACTGGTTTTGGGGCGTGCTGCGCCAATCAAGTGCTATTTATCGAGATGTCTTGCTTGGCTCTTTGCTGATCAACGTGTTTGCCTTAGTCACGCCTCTGTTTACCATGAATGTGTACGACAAAATTGTCCCCAATTTATCTTTTGACTCCCTATGGGTCTTAGCCATAGGGGTGGCAGTGGTATTGGTATTTGATTTTGTACTGCGCATGTTACGCAGTCACTTTATCGATGTGGCCGGTAAAAAATCCGATGTGCTGTTATCGGCACACATATTTTCTAAAGTCATGGGCATGCGCATGGAAGCTAAGCCGCCTTCTACCGGCGCCTTTGCTAAGCATCTCCAAGAGTTTGAGTCGGTGCGCGATTTCTTAACTTCAGCCACCGTTACCGCCTTGGTGGATATCCCTTTTGCTTGTCTGTTTTTGCTCATTATTTGGCTGTTTGCCGGCAATATGGTGTGGGTACCCATTTTGGCCATGTTACTGCTATTGGCGGTGAGTTTACTGATCCAAGCGCCCTTAAAGCACAGCATAGAAGCGGGCTCGCGCTTAGCCTCGCAGAAAAATGCTAACTTGGTAGAGGGTATTTTCGGCCTAGAAACCATTAAGTTATTTGGCGCCGAAGGTACCTTTCAACATCGCTGGGAGCAAGCCGTCAGCCACATTGCGCACTGGGGGATGAAGACTCGTCGTTTAACCAACTTTATGTCCACGTTGGCAAGCGTTGTGGTGCAGGCCTGTACCGTCAGTTTAATTGTGCTGGGGGTGTATTTAATTGCTGCCGGTGAGCTGTCGATGGGCGGCTTGATTGCGGCCGTTATGCTCAGTGGGCGCGCTATAGGTCCTATGGTGCAATTGTCAGTGCTATCGACTCGTTATAACCAAGCGCGCTCGGCAATGACTATTTTAGAGCAGATCATGAGCGCGCCTAACGAGCAAGAATCAGGAAAACGCTACCATCACCATCCTAGCTTTAAAGGCGATATTCTTTTTAATGAGGTGAGTTTTCGCTACCCCAACAGTGAACAAGAGGTGTTGAGTCACATTAACTTGCACATTAAAGCGGGAGAAAAGGTCGCCATTATTGGTCGCATCGGCTCGGGTAAAACCACGTTAGAACGCTTGTTGGTGGGCTTGTATAAACCCACAGCGGGCGCACTGCGCATCGATGGCATTGATATTGGCCAGCTCGATCCCACCGCGCTGCGGCGTAATATTGGCTGTGTTCCCCAAGATGTGACGCTGTTTTTTGGATCCATTCGCGACAATATTGTGATCGCCAATCCCCTCGCGGATGAGGCACAAGTATTAATGGCTGCCGAGCGTGCCGGCGTCACCTTGTTTACCAATCAAGACCCAGACGGACTCGATAAACAAGTGGGCGAAGGCGGGCGGCAGTTATCCGGAGGGCAGCGTCAAGCCGTGGCCATAGCGCGCGCTTGGCTCAGAGATCCTAGGCTGTTGCTGATGGATGAGCCTACCTCGAATATGGACAATCGCTCTGAGCGCTATATTCGCCAACAGCTTTTGACCTTGCATCCTGAACAAACGCTGCTGTTAGTGACGCACCGCACTTCTATGTTGGAAGTGGTGGATCGGGTAATAGTGCTGGAGCAGGGGCGCATCTTAGCGGATGGGCCTAAGGCGCGAGTGTTACAGCAACTGCAAGCAGGCACTGTGCCTTTTAAGGAAGCGAGTAATGGCTAAGAAAATGCTACCGCCCGAGTTGTTAGCTTATGCAGATGACACGGCCGCCGCCATGCTACTCACGACGCCTAAAGCCGGCAGAGCCCTGCTATGGGTGACCTTGATGCTGGTGTTAGCCGCGTTAATTTGGGCATATTTTGCCGAGTTAGAAGAGGTGACATCGGGTGTGGGCAAGGTGATCCCCTCCAGCCAAATTCAAATGGTATCTAACCTAGAAGGCGGCATAGTGCGTGAATTATATATACGTGAAGGCCAACAGGTGGAAAAAGGTCAGGCGCTATTGCTGATTGATGACACGCGATTCTTATCAGATTTGCGCGAGCGTGAGCAAGAGATAGCTGCCCTGCAAGGTGATGCACGCCGCTTAATGGCTGAAGTAAATGCTATCGCTATTAAAGAGGAAACAAAGCGCGCTTGGCGCGAGCAGGTCCAGCTAGTGGCCAGCCCACTGGACTTTGCCGATGACTTTATGGAGAAGTATCCCAGTCAGCCGGAGTTTCAACGCTCTCTGTACAAGGAGCGCTTAAGCTTTATCGAGAACCAACTGGCCATCTTTGCCAATCAAATCGAGCAGCGAGAGCAAGAAGTCATTGAAACGCAGGCCAAAGTGAACACCCTACAAAGAGGCGTCAGCTTGGCGGCCCAAGAGGTCAACATGAGTCGGCCGCTCGCCAAAGAGGGCATAGTGCCGCAAGTGGAGATCTTAAGGCTTGAGCGACAACTTAATCAGTTACAAGGTGAGCTGCAGTCCAGCCGCTTACTGTTGCCTAAACTCGATGCCTCGCTACGGGAGAATATTTCTAAGCGCACCGAGGTGGCACTCACGTTTCGCGCCGATGCCCAGCGCGAGCTGAATGAAAAACGCAATCGGTTAATGCAATTACAGCAAGGCGAAGTGGGCTTACAAGACAAGGTAACCCGCACCTCAGTGACGTCGCCGGTAAAAGGTACCATTAAAACGCTACACGTTAATACCGTGGGCGGCGTAGTACAGCCGGGCATGAATTTAGTAGAAATCGTACCGCGAGAAGACACCTTATTAATTGAGGCCCGTATTGAGCCAAAGGATATTGGCTTTTTACGACCTGGCTTAACGGCCATGGTTAAGTTTAGCGCGTATGATTTTACTATTTATGGCGGCTTAGTGGGAGAGGTAGAAAAAATCAGTGCCGACTCTATTCAAGATGAAGAGGGTAAGCCCTTTTTTATTGCGACAGTGCGTACTACTGATAGTTTTTTAGGGAGTGCGGCAGGCCCGTTAATGATAATACCGGGCATGCAAACGGGTGTTGATATAGTGACGGGTAAAAAAACAGTACTGGATTATATCTTGAAACCTATATTAAGAGCAAAACAGAGCGCCTTACGCGAGCGCTAATATAGTAAGTTTATTGTACAGGGAGCGTTACAATGAAAAAGTCCATCATAGCAGTCTTAATTGGCAGTAGTTTAGTGTTGCCGCTGCACGCACAAACCTTAGAGGAAGCCGTTAGCATCAGCTTAATGACGCATCCTAAAATAAAAGAATCTTTTCATCTTTATCAGACACGACAATATCAACAAGATGAGGCGGTGGCGGGTTATTATCCGACGCTAGATGCCAAGGCGGGTATTGGCTATGAATATACCAATAGCCCCAGCACGCGTGCCTCCGGGGGTGGTTCAGAAGAGTTAACGCGCAAAGAAACTGGGTTGTCATTGCGCCAATTATTATTTGATGGCTTTAAAACTTCGAGCAATGTGCATCGCACGCAAGCAGAAGCTGATGCCCAAAGTTACGCCTTGTTATCGAATGCGGAAAATATTGCGCTTAAAGTGGCCGAGGTTTACTTAGACGTATTACGCCAAGATGAAATAGTGGAACTCTCGCGTCGTAATTTAGAAACCCATGAGCAGATTAAGTCAGATATTCAACGCCGTACCGACTCGGGTATTGGCTCTACGGCTGATTCTACTCAAGTTAAGGGCCGGGTGGCGCGCGCTTATTCAAATATGACGGCGGCAGAAAATAATTTAAGAGATGCACAAAGCCAATATATTGCTTTAGTGAATCAAGCACCCAGCGATTTACGCCAACCCAAGGCGGATGCCAATTTTATTCCGCCTTCATTGGATGATGCGCTCGCCTTGGCCCAAGAGCGCAATCCTACCCTGACCGCGGCAGCATTCGATATTGAAGCTGCCCGCTATCAACATAAAGACGCCAAGTCGGGCTTCTACCCTAAGGTATATCTAGAGTTAGATGGTCGTTGGGATGATGATATTGATGGCGTGTCTGGTTACCACACGGATCATACCGCTATGGTTCGTATGCGTTATAACCTATTTAACGGTGGCGCGGATGTGGCGCGCAGCAGGGCAACGTCTGCCCAAGAGATGCAAGCCAAAGATATTAAAATGAATGCCCATCGTGAAGTTGATGAAGGAATGCGCTTAGCTTGGGCTGCATATGAATCACTAGGTCGACAAAAAAACTTCTTACGTGAACATGTTGAGGCAGGTTACAGCACGGTCGATGCCTATAAAAAACAATTTTCACTCGGTAGTCGCACTTTATTAGATGTGTTAAATACCGAAAATGAATTATTTGAAGCACGTCGTTCTTATATTAATGCGGAGTACGATCATATTTTCGCTGAGTATCGTATCATCAATGCTTCTGGCCAGTTATTAGATGCATTTCGCTTTACTCGCCCTGAACAATGGCAAGCTAATAATTAGTTACTTGGCGGAATATAATAAGGAATAATGCTGTGAAATTATGGATGATACTCGTTCTTATATTGCCTTTGTCTGCCTGTAGTTTAACTGCAGAGCCGGAACAAGAAACCCGTGGTCTTTTTGATCTCACGGATTTAGACAGAGACGGCGTGATCAGCGCTCGGGATGCCTGTTTAGACTCTATTGCGCAAGCCGAGGTAGATAATGAGGGCTGTGGTGAGAAAAAATATCAAACGCTAAAACAAGATGTCATTATCTTATTCGATCATGATAAATCGATTATTAAACCTCAATATCAAGCTGAAATTAATAATATGACCAGCTTTATGACACAGCATCCAGATCTTAAATTGTTGCTTGAAGGGCATGCCAGCAAAGTGGGCACAGAGCCTTATAACTTAGCCTTATCTAAGCGCCGAGCAGAAGTGGTGCGCCAGGCCTTAATCGACGCTGGAATTGAAGAGCGGCGCCTAGAAATTATTGGCTACGGTGCCACTCATCCGCTGTTAATGGGCGAGAGTGAGCAAATTGCTGCGGCTAACCGACGAGTGGTAGGGGCACTGACCAGTATGGAAGAAGGGGATAAGACGCGCTGGAATGTGTATAGCGTTGAACAAGCCAGAGCCGATTAATGAGAGCAGGGTTACTAGCAGGGATTGGGTTAGCGATGTCACTCATAGTATTTGGCGTGGCTGCTCAATCCTTGCTGGTTGCCGATACTCAGATTAACGATGCGAATGTGATAGCGGCTGTCCGCCAATTTTATGGTCAGGCGGGCGCCGAGCGCACTCAAGCATGGCGCAAGCTGGTCAGGCAGGCGCAAAATCAACATTTAAGCGAACGCGAATTACTGTCGCGGGTGAATATTTTTTTTAACCGTTTACGTTTTATTGATGATATTGCCTTATGGGGCAAACCAGATTATTGGGCTACGCCGCTGGAGTTTTTGGGCGTTGGCGGTGGGGACTGCGAAGATTTTAGCGTCGCTAAATATCAAACCTTGCGTGAGTTAGGCATTGAGGATGCAAAGCTGCGTTTAGTGTATGTCAAAGCGTTAACCTTAAATCAGTTCCATATGGTGGTGGCCTATTACCCTACGCCTGCCGCTGTACCTTATATTCTGGATAATCTGGAAGGCACTATTCGGCTCGCCAGTGAACGCCGCGATTTGGTTCCCATTTACAGTTTTAATGGTCAGCATTTATGGCTAATGCAAGAACGAGGGCAAGGTCAGGTGGCCGGCCAAGCGTCGCGATTATCGGTGTGGAATGAGCTTCGAGGCCGTATCGATACTGACCGACTCCAGCAACCTAAGATGAATTTGGACCATTAACGATGACACTATATCGACAGCTGTTGCTCACTATGTGGTTACTGTTCGTTATGTTATTTATTACCGTGTATGCGGTACAGTTTAACGCCACCAAAACCTATTTGGCTGCCCAACAAGAAACCACTGTTATTAATACCGCAACCGCCTTAGGTCTGGCCTTAACGCCTTATTTAGAGACCGGTGACACTCTTGGGAGTGAATCTGTGATTAATGCGGTGTTTGATGGTGGATTTTATAAAAAAATACAGTTGGACTTATTAGCCTCGCAAGTCACGATTAGCCGCGAGCATGCGGCGCCTGTGCAAGATGTTCCGCTTTGGTTTACTCAGCTTAATTTATTCTCTGGTGCCAAGTACGACGCTATTCTGACCTCGGGTTGGTTACAGCTTGGGCGTTTATCCGTTGAAGGGCATGCGGGACAAGCCTATTACCAGTTATGGCAGGTGATGAGCCGCCAAGCCTTTTGGTTTACATTGTGTTTCTTTGGCGCAGCGGTTTTGCTCGCCGGGGCATTGCGCTATTTATTCGCCCCTTTACATGATATTGAACGCCAAGCTGCCACTGTGACTGAACACCTGAATACATCGCCCATTCCATTGCCCAAAACACGCGAGCTTAAACAACTGGTGGTCGCCATTAATACCATGTCGGCTAAGTTGAGGGTGCAATTTAAACAGCAAGCAGACGAAGTCGAGCGCTTGCGCCGTCGTGCTTTTTGGGACCCAACTTCTGAGTTGGGGAATCGAGCTTATTTTATGGCTCAAGCCCAATCTTGGTTGAGTGCCGACAGGCCTGGAGCCGTGATGCTGGTCGCCGTCGATGTGTTAAGCGAGCTGGATCAAACACAAGGTTTTGCTGCTCGAGACCAGATGATCAAACAGATCGCCACTTTATTGCGCCAATGCTGTCAGCGCTATGGTGAATATGCACTCTGCCGCATCTCTGCTCGAGAGTTTGCGCTCTTAATACCTGAATATAACAGTGAGCAGTTGTTGTTATTGGGTGAAGAAATTAATAATAAGATCTGCGAGTTGGTGGCAAAGTCTGAGTTTAGCTTAGCGCCAACCTACCACCAATTAATGGCAGGCCATGAGCTATCCTTTGTCGGCATAGCCGCGATTACCGAGCGGGATAACGCCAGCTTGATATTAACGCGTGCCGATAATGCGTTAAGCCAAGCGCGCATGGCTGACGCGGAAAAAGTAGTCATAGAGAATAGCGGCGCCTCGCAATGTCTAGGCCGACAGGCGTGGAAGCACGTCATTGAAACTGCATTGCGTGATGATTTATTTTCATTCACGCGCCAAGCCGTGATGGCGGTTAATGGCCACTTATTGCATCAAGAGTTACACGTCAGCATCTGGACCCCTGAGGCCCGATATAGCGCCGGCCATTTTCTCACTATGGTGAATGCGTTCAACTTAGGACAGCGGCTGGACTTACATATTATTAAGCGGGCACTGCAATATTTGTCTGCAGAACCAGAGTTAATACTGGCGGTTAACCTTACCGCCTACAGTTGCAGTAAGCCTGTATTTTGGCAGGAGTTAGGTGTGCTATTAGCCGAAAATAAAGAGCAGAGTGCACGCTTACTATTAGAGTTGCCGGAAAGCGTGTTTTTACACCATAAACTCGATGTCATGGCGCCGCTTAACGCACTTCGTTTAGCGTGGGGCTTGGATTGGGGAATCGATCATTTTGGTCGTCATTTTGATCTGCTGAGTCAGCTGCTGGACTTAAGGCCTAGTTACGTAAAACTGGATTACGGCTATAGCGCTCGCGTCGCCGAACCCGATTATGACGGAGCCTTCTTAGCCGCCGTGTGTCGAGCCGCTCATAATATGGGTGCACAAACCATAGCCACTCGGGTTGAAAGCACCCAGCAGCTTGCCCTATTACAAACCCTGCATGTGGATGCCTATCAAGGGTTTGTGAATCCGCCACAGCCTTTGGCTTAATCGTTCTAAATATTAGAACGATAGGCCGCTAATTAACCGAGCTTGTGTCTAAATATTGTGCAGGATGTAAAGGTCGTTCACCTCTAACCTTAAGGCAATTAGGGATAAGAGGAATAAGGTCATGGAAACGACTCTCATTGAAAGCGCAGTGCAAATCATTAATTTGCAAGGCCGAGCTTTTATTATTGATGCCAATGGTGCCACTCAAACCGTGTCCGTTGGTCAAGTTTTAGCGAAGGGGGCTGTCTTACTGACAGACGCTAATACTCAGATCACCTATACGGAGGTCTCTTCTAATCAAGTTGCCAGTCCCGTTAATAATGAGGCCGTGAGCTCAGCTAATATTGAGGGTGCTGATGCCGCAGCTCAGATCAATTCCGGCGATATTTCGGCTATGCAAGCGGCCATTCTAGCGGGGCAAGATCCCACTCAAATATTTGAAGCGCCCGCTGCGGGAAATGCCCAGCCGAGTGGCGTGTTTAACGGTAGCAGTGGTAATGCAGGCTTTGTAGTGGTTGACCGCGTCGGTGACAGTTTATTGGCACAGGCTGGGTTTGATACCTTATTTACCAATGGGTTGGGACCCAGCACTCGTGAAGATACATTCACTCAATTTACGGCTGATGACGCCTTTATTGCTGAAGAAAGTCCCACGAATTTCATCCCCGAATTAACCATCATCATC
>JAHLFI010000025.1 GCA_018883865.1 Candidatus Oceanisphaera merdipullorum | reverse complement strand
TCATCCAGCTTCCAGGGTGGGTTTAAAATCATCATGCCTGAGCCGTACATGCCAAAGTCTTGGGCTTGTTCGCTTACGCTAAGCTCGGCACACAGAATGTCTTTAAATCCGCTGCTGGCTAAGGCGGTTTTTAGTGCACCGCTGCGGTCTACGTCCTTAGCCAGCAGCGGATACCAGATGGCATAAATCCCAATCGGCCAGCGCTTATACGCTTGGGTCAGGGTCTCTACTAGGGTCTGATAATCTTCTTTAAGCTCATAAGGCGGATCAATTAACACCAAGCCGCGTTTAAGCGTGGGTGGTAGTAGGCCAATTAAGCCAGAAAAGCCATCTTGATGGTGAATGGTCGGGCCTTTGCTTCGAGCAGAGTAGTGGCTCCTTGATCGCCCGCCTTGCGGTGCCATATTTTCACGCAGTAATTCTACTTCGTTATTGTGCAGCTCCATCAAGGTGAGGCTGTCTTGGGGGCGCTTAAAGTACTCGGCCACCTTGGGTGAGCCAGGATAGAAGTCGAGTTGCTCAGGATTGTCGAGGCTGCCATCTGTGTTCATGGCGCGATTCATAGCAGAGATGGCAGCAAAATAGCCGACAAGCTCAGGCCACTGTTCACGGGCTTGCCATAAGGGGGCGATACCGGTCAGGTATTCCGATTTTTTTTGCGTCCACTCATGAGCAAGCTCATAACCGCCGGCGCCGGCGTGGGTGTCGATATAGCTAAAACCTTTATCCTTTACGGATAACGCCTCTAAAATCAAAGACTGCACCGCGTGTTTAAGCACATCTGCATGATTGCCTGCATGAAATCCGTGACGATAACTGAGCATAAAAAAATCCGTATTAAATATAAAAAAGAAATCACTGAGCCCGCAAGCTTACGTTGCCAGCCTCAATTGCCACAGCGGTGCATCGGGCACCTGCAAAAAGGTTAAATAGGCAATCAAGCCGCCGCCGTCTGTGTTAGGGGGTGACTGATTAAGGACTTGCAGCAGCTCTTGCTGTTGCCAACTCTCTAGCTCTAATTCGTGACGCAGCAGAGCCAAATAGTCATCTGTGCTGAGTTTATCTTTAAGCTGGCGGCGTAACTGTCGCCATTGCTTAAACAGCCCGGCGCGCTGGCGCAGTATCGGCAAGAAATGCGTAGGCTCTAAGCTCAAGCCGCGCTCTTCTAACATCAAGAGTAATAGCAATAAATTCACGTTGGCATGATAGTCGTCTTGCAATTGCAAGCAGGCCTCAGCCACACCGGGGCGAGCATAATGTTGCTCGCTAAATTGCCAAAATTGCTCGGCGTTCGGAATATTCATCACACCCCCTCGCTGCATCTGGGTTGTCTATTTTAGCGTGTTATTCGCTTTCAGCTTGCTAATCGCTTTCCGCTTCAAGGGTTTCCAGTTGTTCTTGTAACTCTAGCCACTGCGCTTCGGCTGCGGCTAATTGCTGCTGCAAGGGCGCTTGGGCTTGCAGTAATTGCTGCAGCTTAGTCTTTTGCTCGCTGGTGTATAACTCAGGATCCGCCATGGCGGTTTCTATGTCGGTTAATTGTTGCTGTACCGACTCCATCTGCTGTTCAAGCTTAGTAATGGCTTTGCGCATTGGTTGTGTTAGTTGGCGTAATTCTGCTTGGCGACGCTTTTCGGCTTTGCGATTATTGGCCGAATGCTCGCCTAGCGTGGGCGTGCTCTCGGGCTGATCGGCTTTATCTTGGTTGACTAACCACTGGTGATAATCTTCCAAATCACCGTCAAATGGCTCGACCTTGCCGCCATCGACCAAATAAAACTCATCTGTGGTCGCGCGCAATAAGTGACGGTCGTGCGACACTATCACCATGGCACCTTCGAAAAACTGCAAGGCCATGGTCAGTGCTTCACGCATATCTAAGTCTAAGTGGTTGGTCGGCTCATCCATTAACAGTAAGTTGGGCTTTTGATAGACGATTAACGCTAATACTAAGCGGGCTTTCTCTCCACCGGAAAAGGGGCCTACCGGCTCTTTAACCTTATCGCCTTTAAAATCAAAGCCGCCGAGATAATCGCGCAGGCTTTGCTCGGTGGCTTTGGGATCTAGGCGACCTAAATGGGTAAGTGCCGACTCGTTTAGATCTAAGCTTTCCAGTTGATGCTGAGCAAAATAGCCTAAGGCGATGCCGCTGTTGGCGACTAACTTACCGGATAAGGGCGTTAATTCGCCGGAGAGGAGCTTAATCAGCGTCGATTTACCGGCGCCATTACGACCCAATAAGCCAATGCGCGAGCCGGGTACTAGATTGAGCTTAATGTTTGACAAAATCACCTTGTCGCCGTAACCGGCAGACAACTTCTCCATGGTGATCAAGGGAATAGGCAGGCTGCTGGGAGCCAGAAACTTAAAGCTAAATGGCGAGTCGGCGTGGGCGGGCAAGATGCGCTCCATGCGCTCCATGGCTTTTAAGCGGCTCTGGGCTTGCTTGGCTTTACTGGCCTTGTAACGAAATCTGTCCACATATTCTTGCATGTGGGTCAGCTCGCGCTGCTGCTTGGCAAACATTGATTGTTGCAAGGCCAATTGTTCGGCGCGTAAGCGTTCAAAGTCAGAGTAGTTGCCGGTGTATTCATTAAGTTGCTGGTTATCGATATGGATCACCCGATTCACCACCGCATCGAGAAAGTCGCGGTCGTGAGAGATCAATATCAAGGTGCCAGAGTAGCTTTTTAACCAGCGCTCCAGCCAAATCACCGCATCTAAGTCTAAGTGGTTAGTGGGTTCATCGAGCAGCAATAAGTCGGAGCGACAAATCAGCGCTTGGGCCAAGTTAAGACGCATCCGCCAACCGCCGGAAAAGGCACTCACAGGGCGACTTTGAGTGTCGTTGGCAAAGCCTAAGCCGTGCAGTAATTCGGCGGCGCGAGCATGAATATGATAGCCGCCGTGGGTGTCGAGCTTGCCGTGTAATTCGGCAATGGCGATGCCATCTTCGCGCTCTTCGGCCAGCTCTAGCTCGCCGCACAAACGGCGATATTCTTGGTCACCGTCAATCACATAATCCAGTGCCGAGCATTCGAGGGCTGGCGTTTCCTGGGCCACACTGGCCAATTGCCAGTCGGCAGGTAAATAAAACTGGCCGTTATCTAAGCTCAGTTCGCCTTTAAATAAGGAAAACAAGGTGGACTTACCACAGCCATTTTTGCCGACCAGTCCCACTTTTTTGCCGGTATGAATGGTGGCGCTGGTGTCTTTTAACAGGGGGCGGCCGCCCCTGAGTAGTTCAATCTGGCTGAGGGTGATCATAGAGTCTCAAACATCTGTGGGTGATAAGCAGGTATTTTACCTGTTTGTACGGGGCGATTCGCCGCTTTTGGCTGACTAAGGCTTAATCGCAAGCTAACTGGCGAGCCAAAGGGCGCACGCCTGCTCAAATTCGGCGACCGAACTAAAGCCATAGCTTTGCACTAACTGCGCCAAGTCAGCAGTTTTAGCCAGCTCTCTTAATGTGGTGAGCAAGGCAGCTTGGCGTTGAAAGTCGGAGTGGGCCATATTAAAGCGCGCCTCAAACTCTGCCTCTTGGAGTTTGGTTAAGCTAAAACTCACCAAGTTAGCGCTGATCAATTGTTGCAACTTAGACAGTGAAGCCTTGTGTGAAGAAGCGCTCAGCGGCTGTGGCGTTTGGTGTTGCAACTCATCGTGTAACACGCGACACAAGCGACCGTAAGCGCCCTGCCATGCGGCTTGAGGATCAGATACATCGCTTGGCCAGTTTGCCAAACGCTCGCCCCCTGCTAATAACAGCGGGGCATTATTGAGTAGGCCCGCTTGACGCGGCTGCACTAAGCGCGGTGAAAAGGCCAAGCGACTAATGCGACTGTGCGCTAGCGTGTGCCACGTGAATAAAGTGTCGGCGGGTAAAAACACCGCATCATCTTTGCCCAGCACATAAGAATGCGGTCCCAGCTGTAGCAGACCTGCACCTTGGTGCACGATAAAGAGCAAGCCCTTGAGGTGGCGCTGGCGTTTGCCGGGAATTAAGTGCGCTGGCTCAAGAAGCTGGTAATGAATACTGTGTTGGGCGGCTGTGGTCATTGTGATCAGTTCATTTTTGGCGGAGAATTTGGGACAAGGTTTGTTGTTCAGGATATGAAGCATGGTAACCCGTCGTAAAAAACGTTTTATTGCAGGAGCTGCGTGCCCCCAATGTCACGAAATAGATACCATGATGCTGTATCTGGAGCAGGGTGTCGAGAAAGTCGAATGCGTGAGCTGCGGCCACACCCAAAGCCAAACCGCTGACCAAGTCGCGAAGGCGGGCCAAGGTGAAGTAATTGGACTTTTTAAGCCTGATTAATAGCGCGATTTATGACTTGGTGAGTCCGTAACTGCTTATACTTAAGTGTCAATAAAAGCAGTGTGTTTGTGCGCTCGGCGCATTTAAACCCACATTGGCATACTGTATGCTAACCCGCAAAATTCATTAATAGGTTAATCCGATGAGCATTTCTGAAAACAGCGTAGTAACCCTCGATTTTACCGTGACCAACATTGACGGTGAAGTTCTCGACACCACAGAAGACAAGCAGCCGTTAGAGTACTTGCACGGTACCGGTTATTTAGTGTCCGGCTTAGAAGCCGTGCTAGAAGGTAAGGTAGTGGGTGAAGACTTTGAGGTGACCTTAAGCCCAGAGCAGGCTTATGGCGAGCGCGATGACAGCTTAATTCAAACCGTACCCGGTGAGCTGTTTGATGGCATGGAAGTAGCTGAAGGTGATACTTTTGTAGCCGAGACCGACGATGGGCATCGCCCCGTGACCATTATCGAAGTGTCTGAAGAATCAGTGGTCGTAGACGGCAACCACCCGCTGGCTGGCATGACGCTGACTTTTAAAGGTGTGGTGCGTGACATTCGTGTGGCCACCGAAGAAGAGTTGGAGCACGGCCATGTGCACGGCGAGCATGATCACGACCATGATGCTCACGATCACGAAGGCGGCTGCTGCGGCCACCAGCACTAAGCTTTGCTGACGTTAAAAAATGAACTTAGTTAAAAAAGGCGCTTCGGCGCCTTTTTTATTGCCTGCTCGGCACTGCTTTAACATCAATAATGCGGTGGGGGTGGCTCGTCGGCTTGGCTACCCATATTGCTGGGCTGCAGGTCTTTCAAACGTTGGGCTATCATACTCAGCTGGGCTTGCAGACGCGCAGTTTGGGCGCTTTGAGCGGTGATTTCTTGGTTGAGCTGCTCTATGGTGTCATCTTGAAAAGCGAGCCGAGTTTCTAATTGCTCTAAACGCGCCAAAATATCGTTAGTCATTGAGTTGATTCTCTTTCGATAAAGTCCAAGTTTCGCCTAAACCAGACGAACTCACGCTGTAGATCTTTTTATCACTTATAAAAGTGGCGTCGTACACCATGGCACTGGCGGGGCGCAGTTTGGTGTGGGTGCCTACTTGCCACTCTTGTAATAGTTGGCCATTGTCTAGCTGCCATAATTCTAAGCGCCGCGCCGTGCTACCGGTCACGAGTCTGTTGTGTTTGGTATCTAAGCGGGCACTGACGAAAGTTTGGCCGCGATAGGGCACCTGTAGCTTTGATAACAGCTCGCCAGAAGGCAGTTGATGCAGCTCTCCTTGACCTTGGGCGTCGGCACTAAAGGCAAGCTTACCTTGGGCGTCGAGGCGCACCACAGTCACACTGTTCTCTTGTTGCCATTGGCTCAGCACGCGAGCATCCGTGGTTTGCCACAATATCACTTGGCCATCTAAGCTGGCGCTTAATGCGTAACGGCCGTTGGCAGACAGATCGACGGAGTTGATAAGGTTTATGCGGTCCGGATTTAGATGGCCCATAAACAGCAGCCGCCGTCCGGTCTGTAAGTCCACAAACTCTACCGTGCCGTCTTGATAACCGAGCAGTAAATTACGGCCGCCATCGCCGAGTGCCAAGGTGCGCAATGATTGAGTGAGCTCATAAAA
>JAHLFI010000149.1 GCA_018883865.1 Candidatus Oceanisphaera merdipullorum | reverse complement strand
GATTTGCCCGCATTGGAGCGCCCTGCAAAGGCGATTTCTACGCCGGTATCGGCGGGCATTTGTGTAATATCAGGCGCACTGGTAATAAAGCGGGCACTGTTAAAGCTTATCTGTTTGTTATCCAATATGAATTCCTCTGGGTTCTGATGCCGCTTTACTTACTTTCTTGCAAATTAATTGTAGAATAGAGTCGTTTTTTGAATCGCATTGTAACATGCCCTTGTCGGTATGTGATCTGGAAGCTCTAACAACGAGAAGTCGCAACGTCATGAAAAAAATTGTTTTCACGCTAGCCTTAATGCTCGGAGTGGTTGGTGTCGCCCAAGCTCAGGGCGACGTAGAAGCAGGTAAAGCCAAGTCAGCCACTTGTGCTGCTTGTCATGGCCCTGATGGCAACAGCCCAATCGACATGTACCCTAAATTGGCGGGGCAGCACGCCTCTTATTTAGCTAAGGAATTAGTTGACTATAAGGCTGCCGCTACCGGTGGCGAAGGTCGTGCTAACGCCATCATGGGTGGCATGGCCATGCCTTTATCTGAACAAGATGCGGCAGATTTATCTGCTTACTTCGCCAGTCAAGCCATTACGCCTATCGCTACCCCTGAAGAAGCAGTAGAACAGGGTGCAGCGCTATACCAAGGTGGTGACATTGAGCGCGGCGTTACTGCCTGCATCGCTTGTCATGGCCCACGGGGCGAAGGCTTGGAAGCGGCTAAGTTTCCGAGTTTAGCTGGCCAGCACCCTAAGTATATTGCTGAGCAGTTACACCTGTTTCGCACCGGTGAGCGTAATAACGATCCCAACGGTATGATGCGCAGCATAGCCGCTAAGCTGACCGATCAAGACATAGACGTTTTGTCTCAATACGTAGCTGGCCTGCATTAATAACGAGATCTGGGGGCTTATGCCCCCAGTTTGCTTGGTTTCCTCCATGTTTGCCCTGTTGCACTATCTGAACAGCCTCTTTTGCTCTCATTCTGAATTGCCTTTATCTTGGCAGGATACCGTCGCGCTATGCTAGGTGAACGGGGTCGCGGCCTAATTTTTTGTCGATCCTGATAAATGACAGAGGCGAGCGCAGCCGAATATGAGTAGGCTTGGTACTAAGCAGGTAGGATTAATCAAGCAGATGGGTTTCAAGACGGCTTGGCTCACTGTTACTCACCACAGAACCCTTTGAGTTCGCCTTTAGCCAGCTCATAAGACGACATAATTTTATACACCGGAGTCCATATGACACGCATTAAAAAAACCCGCACCCAGGGTCCAGCTGGCTCTTCTCGCAAAGACAGTCGGGAAACAGCAGAGAAGAGTAAAGAGCGCCAGCGTAAGGCAGGACGTAATGGGTTAGCAGCCGGTTCCCGCCAAAACGTGCCCGAGTTAAAAGCTCAGGTAAACGAACAGCAAGCACCAAAAGACCCACGACACGGTTCTAAAAAGCCGGTGGCGTTAGGTGTGGCGAGTGAGCCGACGGCAGAGCAGCTGCAAGCCGCCGCGGCTAAAAAAGCGGCCAAGGCTGCGCGCAAAGCCGAAAATAAGGCCGCTGAGCAACCTAAGATAGCCAAAGTTGAAGTGGTAGACGACGAAGAGCTGCCAGAGCTAACGCCTGAGCAAGAGTTAGAACAACTTGAGAACGACGACCGTTTAAACGGGTTATTGGATCAAGTGGATGCGGGCAAGAAGCTTAACAAAGCCGATGCAGGCTGGTTGGACAAAAGACTGGCTCGCCACCAGCAATTGCTTGAGCAATTGGGCTTGCTGGACGATGAAGATGAAGAGTCTAACGAAGGCGATGATTTATGGACCCGCTTTATGGATGCAGAGTTTGATCCTGCGCAATATGAGGATAAGGAAAATAAGTCATGATCTCAGCTTGGTTAATGGCCGCCCTAGTGGGCGGCGTTATCATCTTGGCCTTGGCCATTTACGCGGGTAAGTTACTGGCACAGGTGAAATTACAACGCCTGCGCCAAGCCCAAGCGGTGAACGCACGCAACGAGCGCATTCTAGAAAGCATTCGCACCATAGCTCTGGCCGTTAGCCAAGAGCAGTGCAACGAATCAGAAGGCGCCATTCGCTTAACCAACCTGTTGAATGCGCTGCAGTTTAGTCAGCCCAGAGACTTCGCGAGTGACTATCCGGCCTTGTATGCGCTGTATGAAAAAGTAAAAGACATGCCGACACATCAGGAACGTCAAGAATTAAAGCGAAATGAAATCATGCGCTTAGATGTAAAACGTGCCGGCTTTGAGTTAGAGCTAGCAGCACAAATTAAAACAGAGGCAAAGGCGCTTTCGGGATTAACACTGCCCAGCGCTTAAGCTGGGGAGAGTTAATGACCGCACAAATAGAATGGGATCAGGCGCTGATCGAGAAATATAATTATTCTGGTCCGCGTTATACCTCGTATCCAACGGCGATGGAGTTTAGCGAAGACTTTGGCATGCCAGAGTTAGACGTTGCCGCCGCCCGTTATCCTGAGCGCCCCTTGTCGCTTTATGTGCATATCCCCTTTTGCCATAAGCTCTGCTATTACTGCGGCTGTAATAAAGTCATCACTCGCCATCAGAGCAAAGCCGACACTTATCTCGACTATTTAGCGCTAGAAATTAAGCGTTTGGCACCGCTGTTTGCTGGGCGCACCGTTACTCAGTTACATTGGGGCGGCGGCACGCCGACCTTTTTAACTGAGCCGCAAATTCGCCGTTTGAATAGCCTGTTGCGCGAAAATTTTAACTTCGCCGAGCAAGGCGAATACAGTCTAGAGATAGATCCCCGTAAAATTGACTTGAGCCTATTAGAAGTGCTTAAAGACGTGGGCTTTAATCGTATTAGTTTAGGCGTACAAGACTTTAATAAAGCGGTGCAGCAAATGGTGAACCGCGACCAAGATAACGACTTTATTAAGGCGCTGGTGCGCCGCGCCGCCGAACTGGGCTTTAGCTCTACTAATCTCGACTTAATTTATGGTCTACCACTGCAAACGCCGGAAAGTTTTCAGCACACCTTAAAAGAAATAGTGGCGCTAAAGCCGGCTCGTTTGTCGGTCTTTAACTATGCTCATCTGCCGAGCCGTTTTGCGGCTCAGCGTAAGCTCAACCCGGCAGACATGCCGACCCCTGCCAATAAGCTGTTGATGCTGGAACAAAGCATTAACTTCTTAACCGAGCAAGGCTATCAGTTTATCGGTATGGATCACTTTGCGCTGCCGGATGACAGCCTCGCCATTGCCCAGCGTGAGGGTAAGTTACATCGTAATTTTCAAGGTTACACCACCCAAGGCGAGTGCGATTTATTGGGCTTGGGCGTATCAGCAATCAGTATGCTGGGCGATGCTTACTCACAAAATCACAAAGACTTAAAAGAGTATTACGGCCAACTAGATGACTTAGATCATGGTCAAGCCGTAGGTTACGCCTTAAATGAAGATGATTGCTTACGCCGCGACTTAATTAAAACGCTAATTTGTAACTTCGAGCTGGAATTTGCGCCACTCGAAGCCCTGTATCAAATTACCTTTGCCGATTACTTCATGGAAGACCTTAAGCTGCTACAAACGTTTATTGATGATGAACTGGTCACGCTGAGCGACACCCACATTAAGGTGACGCTAAAAGGTGAGCTGCTGATCCGCAATATCTGTATGTGCTTTGATGCGCA
>JAHLFI010000024.1 GCA_018883865.1 Candidatus Oceanisphaera merdipullorum | reverse complement strand
GGCAGCTTAGTAGCCAAAGACGCCGACAGCTATCAGTACTTGGCTGAATCTATTCGCATGCACCCGGATCAAGAAACCCTCAAGGGCATGATGGAGCAAGCGGGTCTGGAGCAGGTTGAGTACTTTAATCTCACTGACGGCATAGTCGCACTGCATCGCGGGTTTAAATTCTGATGCGATCTTTGTTGCAGCCATTATTGAATGGCTCATTAGAAGCCGCGTTCAATCGCTTGTTGTTTAATGATCCCGAACGCTTAAAAAAAGCGGCGCCTTTACAAGGCAAAGTACTGCAACTCACCATCACAGATGTGTGGAGTCTGTATTTGCTGTTCTGCGACGACAAAGTGGTGGTGTTGCAAACTTTCGAAGGCGCCGTTGATAGCCATTTAAGCCTTTCGCTCAGCGCTATCGGCTTGCTGAAAGACAAAGGCCTGTTGATGCAATATATCCGTGATGGACGTATTGATTTACAAGGCGATCCTAGCCTGTGGCAGACCTTTTCAGAACTGCTGAAAGCACCTAATGTTGATATTGAAGCTTGGCTGGCTCCTTACACGGGTGATGCCTTGGCTCATCTTATGGTTCGCCATTCCAGTGAGCTGACTCGTGCTATACAAGTGAGAGGCCAGGCGTTAGGGGCACAGCTGGGTGATTATGTGCGTGAAGAGGCGCGTTTGGCAGTAGGACCACTTGAGTTGGCCGACTTTAGTGATCAGGTGAGTGAATTGCATCAGCAGAGCTTACAGCTAGCAATACGATTGGCGACCTTAACGGATAATATTAGGCATTCATGAAAAAGCTCCGTGAACTAGCACGACTCTATCAGATAGGTAAGACGCTGTTCGAATACGGCTTAGACGAGCTTATCCCTGCCCGTTTACAGATTTGGCCGGCGCGCATTGCCAGAAAAAGTATCTTCTGGCTGAAGAACCGCCATCCTGACCTGTCTCGTGGGGAGCGTATTCGCTTGGCTTTCGAGCAATTAGGGCCAGTTTTTATTAAGTTTGGTCAAATGCTCTCGACCCGTCGAGACCTACTGCCGCCGGATATCGCGGAAGAGCTGGCCTTATTGCAAGACAGAGTACCGTCTTTTGATGGCGCTTTAGCGCAGCAACTCATTGAAACTAGCTTAGGCGCGCCCATTGCTGAGTTATTTGACGACTTTGAAGTGCGACCCTTGGCTTCGGCTTCTATTGCTCAAGTACACACGGCACGGCTGAAGACTGGCCAAGAAATCGTGATTAAGGTGATACGGCCAGACATAGAAAAAACCATTGAAGCCGATGTGAGTTTAATGCATACCTTGGCCTACCTAGTGGCAAAGTTTGCACCTGAACGCACCCAGCGTTTACGGCCGGTCGCCGTGGTGGAAGAATACCGCAAGACGTTATTCGATGAGCTGAACCTGTTGCGCGAAGCCGCTAATGCTATTCAACTGCGCCGTAATTTTGAAGGCTCAGGCACCTTGTATGTGCCGGAAATTTATTCTGATTACGGCCGTGAAAATGTACTGGTAATGGAGCGAATTTACGGTATTCCTGTGTCTGATATAGCAGCACTGAAGGCTAACGGCACCAATATGCAGTTGTTGGCAGAGCGGGGCGTAGAGGTGTTTTTTACGCAGGTGTTTCGTGACAGCTTCTTTCATGCGGACATGCACCCAGGTAATATTTTCGTCTCTTATGAACATCCCCACGACCCGCAGTGGATTGGCATAGATTGCGGCATAGTGGGCACCTTGAACAAAGACGATAAGCGCTATTTGGCCGACAACTTTTTGGCCTTCTTTAATCGCGATTATCGTAAGGTGGCCGAGCTACACGTTGAATCTGGCTGGGTGCCGGCAGATACTAAAATAGAAGAATTTGAGTCGGCGATTCGTACCGTACTAGAGCCCATCTTCGAGAAGCCGTTGTCGGAAATTTCTTTTGGCCATGTACTACTCAATCTATTTAATACCGCGCGCCGTTTTGATATGGCCGTACAGCCACAGCTAGTCTTGCTACAAAAGACGCTGTTATATGTAGAAGGTGTAGGCCGACAGCTGTATCCGCAGCTTGATTTATGGAAGACGGCCAAGCCCTTTTTAGAAGAGTGGATGCAGCAGCAAGTCGGTTACAAGGCGGTGATTAATGCGGTCAAAGAAAAAGCACCATTTTGGGCCGAAAAATTGCCAGAGTTGCCAGAATTAATTTATGACGCGCTACTCCAAGCCAAGCTGCAGCAGCGCCAAGTACAGGGTTTGTATAACCAGTTTGCCGCCCATGATAAAGAGCAGAGCAAAGGACGTTTCTTGCTGGCCATGGGGGCGACGACGTTGTTGGCCAGCACTGTGCTATTGGCCATGGATAAAAATCAATGGGCTATGTCGGGCTTGATGCTGACTCTGGTAGTATGGTTGCTGGGTTGGCGCAAAATAACGCGTTAATGTGAGCATGCTTCAAGGTATTGTCACTAAGCTCGGTTATGATGTGGTTTTACTTTAGATAGGAAGATGGCTATGGGTGGTATTAGTGTGTGGCAGTTGCTGATAGTAGTAGTGATTGTAGTGCTGTTATTTGGCACTAAGAAACTACGTGGCTTAGGCGGCGACTTGGGTTCGGCGGTGAAAGGCTTTAAAAATGCCATGAGTGACGACGAGCCAAAGGTAAACAAAGACCAACAAGATGCGGACTTTGAGCAAGAAGCGCTGCTTGATAAAAAAACTCAAGCAGAGACGCTGACTGCAGAAGAACAGAAAAAAGCCAAAGATAATGATCGAGTATAAGCATGTTTGATATCGGTTTTTGGGAGCTGGTGGTGGTTGGCGTGGTCGGACTCTTGGTGCTGGGCCCAGAGCGATTACCGGTGGCGATCAGAACCGTATCCCGCTTATTTAAAACGGTGCGTGATACTGCTAATGCGGTAAAAACTGAGCTCAGCCAAGAGCTGCGGATGGACGAGTTGCATCGGGATCTCAAAAAAGCCGAGCAGCTCGACATTAAGCACTTGAGCCCGGAGCTTAAAGAGTCGGTTGATCAGTTAAGAGAAGCTGCGGCATCGGTGACGCGCCCATACGAAAAAAAGGCGTTAGCCGAACCGTCACCAGCGACAGATACAGATACATCGTCTACACAGCCGTTAATTGAGCCAGACGCCGATCCTGATAAAACAGACGTTACGGTTAATTCATCATCGGCTTCTCAGGATAAATCTTAAATGAATCAAATACAGCAGCCACTGATCAGCCATCTAGTCGAGCTGAGAGGGCGCATTTTGCGTGCTTTCGCCGCTATTTTGTTGGTGTTTGTGGCTTTGGTGTATTTTGCTAACGATATTTATAGCATCTTAGCCGAGCCCTTACTGAGCCAATTACCCGAGGGCGGCACCATGATCGCCACTGGGGTGGCGACGCCGTTTTTAACGCCGATGAAGCTGACATTAATTGTGTCCTTCTTTCTGGCTATCCCTTATGTGCTGTATCAGGTGTGGGCCTTTGTGGCACCAGGCCTGTATAAGCATGAAAAGCGTTTAATCGCTCCCTTAGTCTTCTCCAGTGCGCTGCTGTTTTATGCCGGCGCTGCGTTCGCCTACTACGTGGTGTTTCCTCTGGCTTTTGGCTTCTTCACCAAGATGGCGCCAGAAGGGGTCACTATCGCGACCGACATCGCCAGTTATCTGGACTTTGTATTAGGGCTGTTTATCGCCTTCGGTATCGCCTTTGAGATCCCCATTGCCACCATCTTAATTTGTTGGACCGGCATGATGACGCCTAAAGAGCTGGCCAGTAAACGCCCGTACGTGATCGTGATTGTATTTGTGGTGGGCATGTTACTCACGCCGCCAGATGTGATCTCGCAGACTCTATTGGCCATTCCCATGTGGATGCTGTTTGAAGTCGGCGTGTTCTTCGCGCGCTTCTACGTCAGAAAAGATGCCGATGCAGAAGAAGAGCAGGACTCGGTTTCATGATTGATATTGGTGTTAACCTCACCGATCGGCAATTTGATGCAGATCGAAATGAGGTGATAGCGCGCGCCAAGGCCGCAGATGTATCGGCGTTGATCTTGACCGGTACTAACCTCGCCGCCAGCCAGATTGCGGCCGACTATGCGGCCAGTCACCCCGATTTCTGCTATGCCACCGCCGGTATTCATCCCCATGATGCGAAAAGCTTTGATGAGCACAGCCTAAGCGTATTACGAACGTTGGCACGGCGACCAGAAGTGGTGGCCATAGGCGAGTGTGGGCTAGATTTTAATCGCGATTTTTCACCTCGTCCTCAGCAAGAAGCCGTTTTTGAAGCGCAACTGGCCCTTGCCGCCGAGCTGCAGCTACCGGTATTTATGCATTGTCGGGATGCCCATCAACGCTTTATGGACATATTAACGCCGTGGCGCGCTAAGTTGCCGGCGGCCGTGTTGCACTGTTTTACCGGTAGCCAAGATGAGCTGAAAGATTGTCTCGAACTCGACTTGCATATCGGCATCACAGGCTGGATTTGCGATGAGCGCCGAGGCCAAAGTTTGCAGCAGCTGGTCTCGCTCATTCCAGCCAATCGTTTAATGATAGAAACAGATAGCCCTTATCTGTTACCCCGCGATTTAGCAGTCAAACCTAAAAGTCGGCGTAATGAGCCCGCTTACTTAGGCCACATCGCAC
The DNA here is from genome assembly GCA_018883865.1 of Candidatus Oceanisphaera merdipullorum. GTDB lineage: Bacteria > Pseudomonadota > Gammaproteobacteria > Enterobacterales > Aeromonadaceae > Oceanimonas > Oceanimonas merdipullorum. Next base: position 12,556 of record JAHLFI010000024.1, on the reverse strand, counting down.
ACCGTATTGCCGCCTGTCGGGGCGAAAATCCCGACCAGCTGATTGCCGACACCTCGGCGACCAGTCGTGCCTTTTTCCGTATTTAGTTCTTAGCTAGGAGTAGTCATGACTCAACAAATATTTGGTAGTTTTCAATCCCGTCGTTTACGTCGCACCCGTAATCAAGATTTTAGCCGTCGCTTAGTGCGTGAAAATACGCTTACGGTTGACGATCTGATTTATCCGGTATTTGTGCTGCCCGGTGTTGATCGTCGTGAAGCCGTAGCTTCTATGCCGGGCATAGACCGCTTATCGATTGATTTACTGTTAGTTGAAGCCGGAGAGTTGGTGAAGTTAGGTGTGCCTTTGATTGCCTTATTTCCGGTAGTGGAGGCCAGTCAGAAAACGCTAATGGCGGAAGAAGCCTACAATCCCCAAGGCTTGGCTCAAGAAGCTGTGCGCGCGTTAAAAGCCGCTTATCCCGAGCTTGGCGTAATGACAGACGTGGCTCTGGACCCTTTTACGCTGCACGGTCAAGATGGCATTTTAGATGATAATAACTATGTGTTGAATGACATCACCACAGAGGTGCTGGTGAAACAAGCACTGAGTCATGCCGAGGCTGGCGCCGATATAGTGGCGCCGTCTGACATGATGGATGGCCGCATCGGTGCCATTCGTAAAGCATTAGAAGAAGCCGGTTTTATTAATACTCAGATCATGGCGTATTCCGCCAAGTACGCTTCTCATTATTACGGTCCCTTTAGAGACGCGGTTGGCTCGGCAGGCAACTTGAAGGGCGCCAACAAGTCGAACTATCAAATGGATCCGGCCAACAGTGATGAGGCGTTACAAGAAGTGGCCTTCGATATTGAAGAAGGCGCTGACAGCGTTATGGTGAAGCCCGGTATGCCGTATTTAGATGTGGTGCGTCGCGTAAAAGATCAGTTTGGTGTACCGACCTTTGCCTATCAGGTGAGTGGCGAATACGCCATGCACATGGCTGCCATTCAAAATGGCTGGTTGAAGGAGCGCGAGACGGTATTGGAGTCGCTAATGTGCTTTAAGCGCGCCGGTGCAGATGGCATTCTCACATACTTCGCCAAGCGCGTGGCTACTTGGTTGAAAGAAGAGCAGTTGGCTAAGTACGCCGGCCAAGAGTACGCAGATAAAAAGTAACAGCTCCGATAGTTAAAAAATAAAAAGGCACCTTAGGTGCCTTTTTATTTCCGTGTTGCGGTGTTTGGTTTGAACGCACCGCGTACGGCTTGGTTAACGCTCTTCAATGACTAATGGCCAACCCATCTCGGTTTGACGCTTGGCTTCTTGCTGTAGCTCACTGGCGCGCAAATGATGCGTCTGGCTCCAGTTGGCCGGTAGCGTCAGCGTTAGTTCTGCTCCGCGTCTCGTCAGCTGAAACGCCGGTACTGTGCCCCGCGTACGGCGCAGGCACAGAATAATGCTGATGCGTAGCAAACGAGCCAGCAAGACTGCCTGCTCGGTACTGGTGGCGCTTTGCTGTTCGAGTGCATCCAATTGGAAGTCATCGCGCTGATTAAACAGCAAGGCCGCTAATAATTGCTTTTGTGCTGAGGTAAAACCGGGCAAGTCTATGTGGCTGATAATATAAGCTGCGTGCTCGGGCGCACGCTTATATTCGATACACAAACCCAGCTCATACAATAGCGCGGCCCAGCCCAACATGGCGCTGGCCGAGTCGTCTAGCTCTAATTCGGTAGCTTGTGCGGCTAACTGGTGCAAGGCATTGAGCGCTGTGTTGCGTACGCGTTCGGCTTGGGTGCGATCGAGCTGATAGCGGCTGATCACACTATTGGCGCTGCGCTCACGGGCATCGCAGTCTTGGCCTTGGCCTAACATGCCGTACATAAGCCCTTCGCGTAATGCGCCACCCGCTAACACCATGTCATCTATGGCGAGCATATCGAACAAGGCAATTAAAATGGCTAGGCCGGAAGGAAACACGCTGGCGCGGTCGGCGTGTAGACCGGGCAAATTCAACTTATCTAATTGGTGGCAGGCGATGGCTTGTTGCTTGAGCACCTGTAGCTTGGCCAAGGTAATGCGTTCGTCTTCACCTTGGCTTACCATAATTTCTTGAATGGCTTGTATGGTGCCTGAGGCGCCGATACAGCCTTGCCAACCCAGCTTAAGGTAAGTGCCTGCCACGGGCGTCAGCACTTCTCGTGCTGCTGCTATGGCCTGTTCAAAATTGCCTTCTGACAACAAACCGTCGGCAAAGTAACGTTTCAGCCAAGTGACACAGCCCATGTTTATGCTGTTCAACAGCAGAGCTGATGTGCCTTCGCCAATGACCAGCTCAGTGCTAGCGCCGCCGATATCGATGGCCAAACGTCTGCCTGTGCCAGAGGAAGTCCAAGCCACACCTTCATAAATCAGCGCTGCTTCTTCTTCGCCAGAAATCACGCGAATAGGATGGCCCAAAATGGCTTGGGCCGTCTCTAAAAAAACGTTGATATTGCTTGCGATACGCAAAGTGGCGGTGCCGACGATACGAATATGCTCTGCGGGAATATCTTGCAGCTGTTCGGCGAACAGCTGCAAACAATCCCACCCTCTTTGCATGGCGGCCTGATCAAGACTGCCATCTGCTTGAAGGCCTGCGGCTAAGCGTACCTTGCGCTTAATCTTCGCCAAGGTACGGCTGGCTCCGGCTACCTCATGCACCACCAACATATGAAAGCTGTTTGAGCCTAAGTCGATGGCGGCGTACAGGGCGCTATTTTTCACCGCATTAGTCACACCAGCACTCACACCATTACTCCTAGTTAGCTACGACGACGATGGGATGCTGCCGGGCGGCGTTGACCGTCGTTGGGTTTACGATTAGAGCTTGCCCTATGATGATGAATGCGCAGCGGCGGCGTCACATCATCGAGCAAGGCGGCTTTATCGTAATCCGTCACCGGGATTGGGTGCTCTATATAGCTTTCTATGGCCGGTAAATTAAATACATATTCTTCACAGGCAAAACTAATGGAGCAACCACTAGCACCGGCGCGCCCAGTACGGCCAATGCGATGCACATAGTCTTCTGCATCATCGGGCAAGTCGTAGTTAAATACGTGGCTCACATCCGGAATATGCAGCCCGCGTGCCGCCACATCCGTGGCTACTAAAATATCCAGTGCGCCACGAGTAAAATCTTCCAAAATAGTCATGCGTTTACGTTGTGGAACATCGCCGGTGAGCAGACCAACCCTATGACCGTCGGCTTCCAGCCAGCCATGAACTTTTTCACAGCTATGCTTGGTGTTAGCAAACACTATGGCTTTCTCGGGCCATTCGCTTTCAATCAAGGTCAATAGCAATAACAGCTTGTCTTCTTGAGCCGGATAAAACAGCTCTTCTTTGATACGAATGCCCGTTATACGCTCTGGCTCAATAGTGACTTGCTCTGGACTGTTCATGTGTTCATAGGCCAGCTCTTGCACTCGTAGCGAAAGCGTGGCCGAAAACAGCATATTTATCCGCTGGTTCGCCGGCGGCATGCGGTGGAATAAAAAGCGGATATCTTTGATAAACCCCAGATCAAACATGCGATCTGCTTCGTCGAGCACCACTACTTGAATCGCGCCCATGTCGATGACTTGTTTTTTTAAGAAGTCGATGATGCGACCGGTAGTGCCGATTAAAATATCCACGCCGGCATTAAGTACGGCAGTTTGTTCTTCGTACCCTTCGCCACCATAAGCCAAGCCCAATTTGAGGCCCGTGCTAGCGCTGAGGGTATCCGCATCATTATGGATCTGTACCGCCAGCTCTCGGGTCGGTGCCATAATAATGGCTCTGGGCTGATTTAGTTGGCGATGTTCAGGCGCGGGCGTGGTTAAGAGGTGATTAAAAGTGGCGGCGAGAAAGGCGATGGTTTTGCCGGTTCCGGTTTGGGCTTGCCCTGCGATATCTTTGCCAGCAATTAAATGGGGTAACGACAGCGCCTGTATCGGCGTGCAGTTGTGAAATCCTTTTGCATCCAGTCCGGCGACAACTTGCGGTTGCAGACCTAATTGGACAAATTTTACGTCAGTTAAGTGTGTTTTGCTCATAACGTTTAGAATATCAGGTTAGGCTTGCAATAATAAACAGGATCGTTTGGAATAGACCAACTAAATTCTACATTGTCTCGACATTTTCTGTTGAGTGATAAAAAAACTGACTGGAGTTGGAGATGAGTGACAAAATTGTGCAGCTGACCGATGCCAGCTTCGAAGCGGACGTGCTTAAAGCTAGTGGTCCCGTATTAGTCGATTTTTGGGCTGAATGGTGTGGTCCTTGTAAAATGATTGCCCCAATTTTGGCTGAAGTGGCCGAAGAATACGTAGGCAAGGTAACTATCGGTAAATTGAATATCGACCAAAACGCAGATACCCCACCTAAGTTTGGTATCCGCGGCATTCCTACTTTGTTGTTGTTTAAAAACGGCGAAGTAGCAGCGACTAAAGTAGGTGCGCTATCTAAGTCTCAGTTAAAAGAGTTCCTAGACGCTAACCTGTAATAGCCAAATTGAACAAGGGATGCGCAAAGCATCCCTTGTTGTTTTTAGTAGATGATTTGTTTTTTTTAGTGCTAGTTTATTAATCGTTTGCTACTCTACATTTGTGCCTGTCTAAAGGCCCTGCATTTTTAAGTCTCGTTTCAGCAGACTTTTTCCCACTATTTTACATATCCTGGTTGATAGAAACTCTCCACTATGAATCTGACTGAACTCAAGAATACCCCCGTCCCTGAGCTGGTAAAGCTTGGCGAGACCATGGGCTTGGAAAACCTCGCCCGTTTACGTAAGCAAGACATTATATTCGCCATCCTAAAGGCGCATGCCAAAGGCGGTGCGGATATCTTTGGCGATGGCGTACTGGAAATTTTGCAAGATGGCTTCGGCTTTTTGCGCAGTGCCGACTCTTCCTATTTGGCCGGACCCGACGACATTTATGTCTCTCCCAGTCAGATTCGTCGTTTCAACTTGCGCACCGGCGACACCATAGCCGGCAAAATTCGACCACCTAAAGAAGGTGAGCGTTATTTTGCGTTGCTAAAAATTAACGAAGTTAACTACGATCGCCCTGAGAATGCTCGCAATAAGATCTTGTTTGAGAACTTAACGCCATTACATGCCAACGAGCGCATGAGAATGGAACGCGGCAACGGCTCAACCGAAGATATTACGGCGCGCGTACTCGACTTGGCCTCGCCAATCGGTAAAGGCCAGCGTGGCTTAATAGTGGCGCCGCCGAAAGCCGGTAAAACTATGCTGCTGCAGAATATCGCCCAAAGCATCGCTTACAACCATCCAGAATGTGTGTTGATCGTATTATTGATCGACGAACGTCCGGAAGAAGTGACTGAGATGCAGCGTATGGTGAAAGGCGAAGTGATAGCTTCTACCTTTGATGAACCTGCACAGCGTCACGTGCAAGTGGCTGATATGGTAATTGAAAAAGCCAAACGTCTGGTTGAACACAAGAAAGACGTGGTGATCTTGCTCGACTCCATTACACGACTTGCTCGCGCTTACAACACCGTCATTCCTTCCTCTGGCAAGGTATTGACTGGTGGTTTGGATGCTAACGCCTTGCATCGTCCGAAGCGTTTCTTTGGTGCAGCCCGTAATGTAGAAGAGGGCGGCAGCCTGACTATCATCGCCACCGCGTTGGTCGAAACTGGCTCTAAGATGGACGATGTTATCTACGAAGAGTTTAAAGGTACCGGTAACATGGAGCTGCACTTGTCGCGCAAAATTGCCGAGAAGCGCGTCTATCCTGCCATCGATATTACTCGCTCTGGTACTCGTCGCGAAGAATTGCTGACCACAACCGATGAACTGCAAAAGATGTGGATCTTGCGCAAAATCGCTCACCCTATGGGTGAGAGCGAGGCGGTAGAATTCTTGATCGACAGGTTGGCCATGACCAAGACTAACGATGAATTCTTTGATGCCATGAAACGCCAGCAAAAATAAGCGTTTGATGCTCAACAAAACCGCGGCCTGTCCGCGGTTTTTTATTGGCCATTACAAGGCAAAGCTAACAGGATATAATCGTTAGCCGTTGTCGATGCACTTGGAATAAACCTATGAAATATAAGGACTTGCGCGACTTTATTACGCAACTCGAAGCTCAGGGCGAACTCAAGCGTATCAAGCATGAAATCGATCCCTATCTAGAAATGACCGAAATTTGTGATCGCACGCTCAAGGCGGGCGGTCCGGCGCTGTTGTTTGAAAACCCCAAAGGCTTCGATATGCCAGTGTTAGGCAACTTGTTTGGTACCCCCAAACGAGTGGCTATGGGCATGGGGCAAGAAGATGTGGGTGCCTTGCGTGAAGTGGGCCGTTGGCTGTCGTATTTAAAAGAGCCAGAGCCACCCAAGGGCTTGAAAGAGCTGATGGCAAAGCTGCCGATTTTTAAACAAGTGCTCAATATGCCGACCAAACGGCTGAAGAAAGCCCCTTGCCAAGAAGTGATTTTTGAGGGCGATCAAGTGGATCTGACTCAATTACCAATCCAGCATTGTTGGCCTGGGGACGTGGCGCCATTAGTGACTTGGGGTTTAACCATTACCCGAGGCCCTTATAAGAAGCGACAAAATTTAGGCATTTACCGCCAGCAGCTACTTGGCAAAAATAAGCTGGTCATGCGCTGGCTGAGTCACCGCGGCGGCGCACTGGACTTTAAAGAATGGCAAGAAGCAAATCCGGGGCAGCCTTATCCGGTAGCTGTGGCCTTGGGCGCCGATCCGGCTACTATTCTTGGTGCTGTGACGCCGGTACCGGATACGCTATCGGAATACGCCTTTGCCGGTCTGTTGCGCGGCAGTCGAACCGAAGTGGTGAAGTGCATCGGCAGTGACTTGGAAGTACCGGCCAGTGCGGAAATCGTGCTTGAAGGCTATCTCTATCCCGGAGAAATGGCCCCAGAAGGACCGTACGGCGATCACACCGGTTATTACAACGAAGTGGACGAGTTTCCGGTGTTCACAGTGGAGCGGATCACCCGCCGCCATGATGCGATTTACCATTCCACCTATACCGGCCGACCACCGGATGAGCCGGCGATTTTGGGCGTGGCACTGAATGAAGTCTTTGTGCCTATCTTACAAAAGCAGTTTCCAGAAATCGTCGATTTCTATTTGCCGCCGGAAGGTTGTTCCTATCGGATGGCGGTGGTGACCATTAAAAAGCGCTATCCGGGTCATGCCAAAAGTGTCATGCTCGGCGTCTGGTCGTATTTACGCCAATTTATGTACACCAAATTTGTTATTGTCTGTGACGATGACATTAATGCCAGAGATTGGAACGACGTGATCTGGGCCATTACCACGCGCATGGATCCGGCCCGCGATACCACGCTAATCGAACATACGCCCATCGATTACTTAGACTTTGCTTCGCCCGTCTCAGGTTTAGGCTCAAAAATGGGCATGGACGCCACCAATAAATGGCCAGGTGAAACCGACCGCGAATGGGGCGTGCCGATAGAGATGCCAGCAGAAGTAAAGCAAAAGGTAGACAGCTTATGGGACGAGCTGGGGATCTTTGATTCCAATATCCAATAGGTCTCTAAATAGATCGCCCAATAGAGTGTTAACTAGATCGTCAAATAGTGCGCCAAACAGAATAAACTCAAAGGATAGTCATGCAGAAAGTAACATGTAGTGTAGAAGCCCTAGAAGAGATGGCCGATACCCTGTGGTATGTACGCTTAAAACCAGAAACACCGGTGGATTTTCTGGCTGGCCAATATTTATTGGTGGTGATGGCCGAGGACGATAAACGTCCGTTTTCTATCGCCAATACCATGAATGACCAAGGTCTGTTGGAGCTACACATAGGTGCCACGCCAGACAACACCTATGCCATGCAAGTGCTTAAGCGTATGCAAGAGCAAGGTGAAATTACCGTGCAGTTGCCGGCCGGTAAAGCGCATTTACGTGCTAACTCGCACCATCCGGTGATTTTGATGGCCGGTGGCACGGGCTTTTCCTATACCCGCTCTATCTTGCAGCAGATGATTGCCAACGGTTTACGCCAACCGGTATTTTTATACTGGGGCGTGCGTTTTGCTGATCATTTATATGCAGATCAAGAAATGAAGTCTTGGGTGGCCGCACACCCACAGCTGACTTACATTCCAGTGATCCAAAACGGCGATGAGCAGTGGCTTGGTCGTACCGGCTTAGTGCATGAAGCCATCATGGACGATTTCTTAAGCTTGCATGATTACGACGTATACGTGGCGGGTCGTTTTGAAATGGCCGGTGTTGCCCGTGAAGCCTTTAAAGAAAAAGGGGTAGTGATCGAGCAGCTGTTTGGCGATGCTTTTGAATTTATTTAAGGCTTAACTGAAAAGAGAGCTAAAGCTGAACGCAAAAAATAAGCCAGTAACGATTCATTCGCTACTGGCTTATTTGTTTTCAACTATGGGTTTATTAGGTGGAAAGCTTGGCTGAGCCTGAGTGATGAAGTCCAAGTTGAGCGCTATGATGGCATCTATCGCCAGCTCGAAGCGGCCTTGCTGGCACAAACCTAACATGCGGACTTCTTCATAAGCCGCTAAGGCGGTTTGCAAACATGCCGAGCGTACTTGTTCCGCTAACTCAGTCTTGCTGTTTAGCATCGACTGATTGATCAACCGTTAATTTCTGCTCCAGCAGCGTTAGCTTGGCTTCCATCTCGTTGAGCTTTTCGCGGGTGCGCAGTAATACCTTAGTTTGCACGTCAAACTCCTCACGTGTCACCATGTCCAGCTTGCCCAATTGGGCTTGCAGCACGGCACGAATGCGCTTTTCCGCTTCTTCGCCCATATTTTTAATGCCGCTCGGCAGGCTGTTTTGGATCTGTTTAGCGATATCTTCTAATTTTTTAGGGTCTAACATGGTGATCTCCTTAGGCTATATCCGCATTTTAGCCTTAATTGACCGGCTGCGTCAGCCTTTCGGGCAGCGATAAGCCTTAAGCCATGCTGCTTTTTCTGTGGTTGTTCTTAACTGAGCGCTTACGGCTGACGTCTGACCGCTGCGTTTACACAGGTTCTAACGCCGTCTGTTGGAAGGCCTGAATAAGCGGATCATCGAGGCGCTTCTTCAATAAACATACCCCCACTTCAATGGACTTAAGCGCCGGCGAAGGTGCCAGCACTCGCACCTTGTCGCCCATGGGGCTGTGATCAATCACCACCCGCGGCACCACGCCGATACCAAAGCCCAGCGCCACCATGCCAATAATGGCCTCGTTACCTGCCACTTCTGCATAGATATTAGGATTGATACCTTTGGCCTTAAACCATTGATTGGCGCGCTTTCTGGCTACCCCTTGCTCGGATAAGATTACGGGTAAGCGCCGCCAATCCAGAGGTTTTTGTTCTAATAGCTCGCTAACGGGCCCTGCAGTGATGGGGCCAATAAACACCATGGGCACGGTTTGCAGATTAATAAAATGCACCTTAGGCGGCAGGGCATCGGGGCGGGCTGCGATGGCTAGTTCGGTTTCATCATCTAAGACTTTGTCGATCGCTAATGCAGGATCGCCGGTTTCTAGGCGAATCTCGAGTCGAGGATAACGACTGCGAAAGCGCTCTAAGATGCCGGGCAATAAGAAATAGCTGGCAGTCACCGAGCAAAATACTCGTAATCGGCCTTGTAAGCTCTCATCGCCATGCTTGAGCTCTTGTTTCAGTAATTGCCAGTCACTGAGCCAGCTCTGAGCAAATTGCTGCAAGCTGTGACCGGCGGGCGTGAGTGACACTGTGCGGTTATCGCGGATAAAGAGTTCGCAGCCAATGTCTTGCTCTAGGCGTTGAATGGCACGGCTGAGCGTAGACGGGCTCACCGCCATGGCATCGGCGGTGTGGCCAAAGTGTAAGCTCTGGCTTAAATGCACAAATAACTCGAGGTGGCGAAAGTCCATGGCGTTTTCCTTGAAAAGGACGAGATAAATCACAAGTGTTTTTGCAACGACGCTTTGTTGCGATAGGCACCAAACTCACGAAAAAATCTCTGTTCCTAGAATCTAAATGGTGTTGCGATAAATGCAATACTCTGTTTCGAATATATCATTTTAAGCAATGATGCGCCTGAGGTATAGTCGCTCTGTCGACATCGCAGCTAAGAGCTACGATGCAAAAATTTCTCTTCAATGAATTAATAGGAAGTTTATTCAATGGCTAATAATTACTTTAATACTTTGACTCTGCGCGAGCAGCTTGCACAGTTGGGCAAGTGCCGTTTCATGAAGCGCAACGAATTTGCCGATGGTTGTAATTTCCTGAAAGGTAAAAAAGTAGTTATCGTTGGTTGTGGCGCACAAGGCTTGAACCAAGGTTTGAACATGCGTGACTCAGGCTTAGACGTGGCTTATGCACTGCGTGACGAAGCTATCGCTGAAAAGCGTCAGTCTTACAAGCAAGCGACCGAGAACGGCTTTAAAGTAGGTACCTATAAAGAGCTGATCCCTACCGCTGATTTGGTAATGAATCTGACTCCTGACAAGCAGCACACCTCTGCCGTTAACGCCGTTATGCCGTTAATGAAAGCTGGCGCTGCGCTGGGTTACTCTCATGGCTTCAACATAGTTGAAGAAGGCATGCAGATCCGTAAAGACATTACTGTAGTTATGGTGGCACCTAAGTGCCCTGGTACTGAAGTACGCGAAGAATATAAACGTGGTTTCGGCGTACCCACTCTGATTGCCGTACACCCAGAAAACGATGCTAAAGGCGAAGGTCTGGCCATCGCTAAAGCATGGGCATCTGCCACTGGCGGCGACCGTGCCGGCGTTCTTGAGTCATCTTTCGTAGCCGAAGTTAAGTCTGACTTAATGGGCGAGCAAACCATTCTGTGTGGCATGCTGCAAGCTGGCGCTATTTTAGCCCACGAAAAAATGCTGTCCGACGGTATCGATGCCGGTTATGCAGGCAAACTGATCCAGTTCGGTTGGGAAACCATCACCGAAGCGCTGAAGCAAGGCGGCATCACTAACATGATGGACCGTTTGTCTAACCCTGCCAAAATCAAAGCATTCGACATGGCTGAAGAGTTGAAAGAGCTGATGCGCCCATTGTTCAACAAGCACATGGACGACATCATCCAAGGCAACTTCTCTGCCGGCATGATGGCTGACTGGGCCAATGACGACAAAGACCTGCTGACTTGGCGTGAAGAAACTGCCGACACTAGCTTCGAGCAGTATCCAGCGACCGACGTTGCTATCGACGAGCAAGAATACTTCGACCACGGCATCCTGTTGGTTGCTATGGTTAAAGCCGGCGTTGAGTTGGCGTTTGAAGCTATGACCGCTTCAGGCATCATCGATGAGTCTGCATACTACGAGTCTCTGCATGAGCTGCCACTGATTGCCAACACTGTTGCTCGTAAGCGTTTATACGAAATGAACGTAGTTATCTCCGATACTGCAGAGTACGGTAACTACCTGTTTGCCCACGCCGCTGTACCTTTGTTGCGTGAGAAGTTTATGCCTAAGGTAAGCACCAACGTGATCGGTAAGGGCTTCGAAGTTGAAACTAACTCTGTAGACAACCGTCGCCTGATTGATGTGAACGAAGCGATTCGTAATCACCCAGTTGAGATCATCGGTAAGACCTTGCGTTCTTACATGACCGACATGCAGAACATCGCCGTTGGTGGTTAGTCGTAAAGTTGAATAGTCGCTTTAATTAGCGCGGTATAAAAAGGGAGCTTAGGCTCCCTTTTTTGATCTCGTGATTGCTGAATGTGTACAAAGGCAACCGGGTAACCTCCTCCGACACGCTCAAGTACATCCTTGTAGCGCGCAGCACATGACGTCTCTGTCATGTGATGGTCGGTTGAGTTTATCCCTGTAGCCTCTTTGTTAGCATTAGAGTCATGGTATGGCATTACACACAAAGACCGCAGTCCTCAATGCTGGCTGAGCTTGATATACTGGCCCCACATTTAGGGGAGTGAATATGAGTTTTGATCAGCGTTTTGGTGGTATAGCCCGCCTGTACGGCAATCATGCCTTGGCAACCTTTGCACAGGCACACGTGTGTGTGATCGGCATAGGTGGCGTGGGCTCTTGGGCGGCAGAGGCGCTGGCGCGCTCGGGCATAGGTGCCATCACGCTGTTGGATATGGATGACATCTGTATCACCAATACCAATCGGCAAATTCATGCACTCACTAATCAGATTGGCCAAGAAAAAACGCAGGCTATGGCGGAGCGCATTACCTTGATCAATCCAGACTGCAAAGTGACCGTCATCGATGATTTTATCAGTAGCGAGAATCAGGCGGACTATTTGCTGCGGGATTTTGATTATGTGTTGGATGCGATCGACTCGGTAAAAGCCAAGGTGGCCTTGATCGCTTTTTGTAAGCGCAACAAGATCCCCGTGATCACCGCTGGTGGCGCTGGCGGGCAAACGGATCCGAGTCAGATCATGATCCGCGATCTCAGCAAAACGATTCAGGATCCCTTGGCGGCCAAGGTGCGCAATGAGCTGCGTCGTTTCCACAATTTTAGTAAAAATCCCCAGCGCAAATTTGGTGTGGATTGTGTGTTCTC
>JAHLFI010000023.1 GCA_018883865.1 Candidatus Oceanisphaera merdipullorum | reverse complement strand
AGTGGCAGCGACATAGTTATATATATTGCTATGCGTAGCAGATGCTCTCTATATAAGCACAACTATATAAGTATAACTGCGTGTCGCAGAGTTCGGCGTGCATGATTTATGACAATGGCTACTTGTGCTTCAACTTATCCTTTTATATAGAAGGCTTTCTATAACTTTACAGCGCAAACGTTATCTAAAGCGGTCAGCTTGCATATATAAGGAAGAGCACTATCTAGCTTAGTCGTTAACTAGGTAGTGCTCTTGTGGTTTTACGGGTGCGCCCGTTGGCTGATTGCGATAAGATAGCGCCCCTTTTTTACTCCCTCTTCAGCTTGGAGACTTGAATGCCTTTTTCCCTCGGCCAGCGTTGGATCAGTGACACAGAAACCGATTTGGGACTGGGCGCCATCGTGGCTATCGATGTGCGCATGGTGACCATGCTTTTTCCGGCTTGCGGCGAAAACCGTATGTATGCCAAAGGTGACGCGCCTATTACCCGTGTTATGTTTAACCCTGGTGATGTGATCAGCAGTCATGAAGAATGGGAGTTAGAAGTGGTTTCCGTTACCGAAGATGGCGGCCTATTAACCTATCACGGTACTCGCCTCGATACGGGCGAAGAAGCGAGTCTCAGAGAAACCTTCCTCAACCACTTTATTAAGCTAAATAAGCCCCAAGAGCGCTTGTTTGCCGGCCAAATTGATAAAATTGGCCGCTTCAATTTACGTTATCAGGCCTTGATGCATCAGTTTAGTCGTCGTCGCTCAGCCCTACGCGGTTTGGCCAGCGGTAAGGTCAGCTTGATCCCACATCAGCTACACATTGCCAAAGAAGTGGGCAGCCGTTATGCGCCTCGCGTCTTGTTGGCCGATGAAGTGGGACTGGGTAAGACCATTGAAGCGGGTATGATCATTCAGCAGCAATGGTTATCGGGTCGCGCCAGCCGTATTTTGATTTTGGTACCCGATGCATTAATTCATCAGTGGCTGATTGAAATGATGCGCCGCTTTAACCTACATTTTGCGCTGTTTGATGAAGAGCGCTGCGTGGAGGCCTTTGCCGATGCGGCCAATCCGTTTGATACGGAGCAACTGGTATTGTGCAGCCTCGACTTTATTACTAAAAAGCGTAAGCGCTTCGAACAGTTACATGAAAGTGACTGGGATCTGATGGTCGTCGATGAAGCGCATCACTTATTGTGGGATGCAGAGCAACCTAGCCGCGCCTATGAAGTCGTCGAAGCCCTAGCCCAAGATACCGCCGGTGTGTTGTTATTAACGGCCACGCCGGATCAACAAGGTCATGAAAGCCACTTCGCGCGTTTGCGTTTATTGGATCCGGAGCGCTTCTTTGATTACGACGCTTTCTTGGCCGAAGAAGAAGAATATCAGCCGTTAGCCGCCGCCGCCGAGAGCTTGCTCTCAGACACGCCTTTAGATACGGCGGCTATTGCTGGGCTTGCGCCTTTTATGGATGGATTGGATGAAACGGCGTTGCAGGATGCCAGCCAGCGCAAGCAGTTGTTAGCGCAGCTATTAGACAGACACGGTACTGGGCGTTTGTTATTCCGTAATACCCGCCACTCCATTAAAGGCTTTCCGGATCGGGTGTTACATCTCCATCCCCTGCCTTTACCCAACCAATATAAAACCGCTATTAAAGTGGCTAACATGATGGGCTCTCAGCTCGACGTCACCCAGCAGGCGTTGCAAGCCTTGTATCCGGAAGAGATTTATCGCCAGTTTGAAGGTGATAATAATGCCTGGACCTTATTTGATAGCCGTGTGGAATGGTTGTTGGAATTTACTAAAGCCCATCGTAATACCAAAATTTTGGTGATCACCGCCAAAGCCGGCGTGGCGTTAGCGCTGGAAGAAGTACTGCGTACTAAAGAAGGTATTCGTGGCACTGTATTCCATGAGGGCATGAACTTGCTGGATAGGGATAAGGCCGCGGCTTACTTTGCCCAGCAAGAAGGCGGTGCTCAGGTCATGATTTGTTCGGAAATTGGCTCCGAGGGTCGTAACTTCCAGTTTGCTCATCAGTTGGTGTTGTTTGATTTACCGCTCAACCCAGACTTATTGGAGCAACGTATTGGCCGCTTGGACCGCATTGGTCAAGAGCACAATATCGATATTCACGTACCTTTCTTGGAAGACACGGCGCAAGCGGCCCTCACTCAGTGGTATCACCAAGGAATGGACGCCTTTAGTAAGCCTAACGCCGTCGGCCAGCTGGTCTATCAGCAAACATCGAGTATGCTATTGGCTTTGCTGGCTGGACACGGTCAAGACCAAGACGGTTTAGCACAATTAATTGAACAAACCCGCGTCATGACCCTAGAGCTAGAAAGCCATATGGAGCTAGGCCGAGATCGCTTATTAGAGCTGAACTCCAGCGGCGTGATTTTGGACCGAGATTTAGCGGGTGAATTGAGAGTGGTGGATGAAGATCCCACCTTGGCTATTTTTGCTATCAAGTTGTTCGATGAAGTGGGCGTGCATCAAGACGACAAAGGCGAAAATGCCATCGTATTGCACCCTAGCGAGCACATGTTAGTCTCCCATTTTCCGGGTTTACCAGAAGATGGCGCCAGCATTACCTTTGATCGTGACACAGCACTCAGTCGTGATGACCTGCAGTTACTGACCTGGGATCATCCGATGATCCGGGGCGGCATGGACTTGGTATTGGGCTCTGAGATTGGCACTACTTCGGTGGCTGTTCTAAAAAACAAAGCGCTGCCAGTGGGTACTCAGTTCTTAGAGCTGATCTTCGTGGCAGAGTCGGCACAAAACTCTCAACTGTATCGTTTCTTGCCACCGGCACCCATCCGCTTACTGTTAGATAAGAACGGCAACGATCTGGCTGATAAGGTGACGTTTGAATCATTTGACCGCCAGCTTAGCCCTATCAATCGACATTTAGCAGGTAAACTGGTGAATGCCTCACAAACGATTATTCACCACTTATTACAGCAAGCCGCCCCCCTCGCCGAATTACAGATGCAGGTGTTAGTCGAGCAAGCGCGCGAGCGTATGCATGCCTCCATTGGTCAAGAGCTAGCTCGTTTGCAGCAATTAGCCAAGGTGAACCCTAACGTACGCGAAAGTGAAATAAGCCATGTAGAAACGCTACTTGAAGAGCTGGATGGTTTGCTGAACAACACCCGCTTAAAACTGGATGCGATTCGCTATATAGTCGTTAGCCACCAATAAGGACAAAACAGATGGCATTACTGCACTATGATCCGCCTATGGATCCCATGTTTGACGTTTTGTATCAAGACGATAGCGTGATTGTATTGAATAAGCCCAGCGGCTTACTCAGCGTGCCGGGGCGGGACCCTGTTCATTTTGATAGCTTATCACTGCGGGTGAGTCGGGTTTACCCGACCACCCAAGTGGTGCATCGTCTCGATATGGCCACCTCAGGCGTGATTGTGATGGCGCTGCATCGCAAGGCGCACGCTGAGTTAAGCCGCCAGTTTCGCGAGCGAGAAACAGCTAAATGCTACTACGCTTGGGTGTACGGTAATCCTAAGCAAGATGCCGGCAGCATAGACTTACCCTTGTGTTGTGACTGGCCGAATCGGCCGCGACACATGGTGGATCATGAAAATGGCAAACCGGCGCTCACCCACTGGCGTTGTATACGCCGCCTCGACGATCGCAGCTTAATTAAATTGACGCCCATCACTGGGCGCTCTCATCAATTAAGGGTGCATATGAAGAGTTTGGGTCATGTGATTTTAGGGGATAATCTCTATGCCGAAGGTGAGGCGCTCACCATGGCACCGCACTTGCAGCTGCATGCGGCAGAGCTGGAGTTTCGCCACCCCAAAACCAAAGAGTGGCTAAAGTTTACCGCTCCCGCACCCTTTGCCATCGAATGATAAAAATTCGCAGGCTGATCACAAAATTTGGCACTTTTACACTGGCCTATTTACTGATCTTGCCTGCGAGTCAGGCGCAACCCCTGATCCAATCTCAACTCAACTGGCCCGCATTTGAACAATATCAAGCCAGCGGCCAGCTGTTAAATTTTTCAGCCCACAGTTCGGCTCAGGGCTATTTACTTATTTGGCCCGAGCTTAATCAGGCTCACATGTGGTTACCCATGGCACGCCATTGGCAACAGCGTAACTGGGAAGTGCGGCTGTTATTGCCGGATACAGCACAACAGGCATTTGATCCCAGTAGCGAACGCCCCTCGCCTGCACAACAAGCTTGGTTGATCTTGCAATTAGATCGCCTCACGGCACTCACTGATACGAATGAAAACGCAGACCAAGACGCTATTGCGGCTAACAATACAAATACAGAGCAAGACACTGCACGCCCTGTCGTCATGCTCACTCAAGGCAGTGCCGCACTTTGGTATCAGCAATGGGTAGAAACAGAGCAGCTCCCCGTCCCTCAAGCCTTGGTGTTATTTGATGCGTTGCCCGACGTGTTAGCGCAACAAAAAATGTTAGCCAGTAGTCTGGCGCGCAGCCCTTATCCCGTCTTAGATATTTATAGTCACCCAGACAGTCCACTGGCTTGGCATAATCAACAAAGACGTCAGCAACAGCTTAGTAGTCGAGAGAAAACCGGTTACGCGCTGCAGCGTTTTATTGGCGCTGAGCCATTGAATAAGCAAATAGCGGGTTGGCTAGTACGACTCGGCTGGTTACCCCTACCTCCTAATGCCCCCCAATATTTACAGGAGCAACATAGTGAATCTGGTATTTCTCGACCAAGAAACGCTGCCAACCCTGGTCCAGCTGCGACGCCCTAACTTTGCTCACCATTGGCAAAGCTATGACAATACACCAGCTGAGCAGGTGACCACGCGTTTAGCGGATGCAGACATTGTGCTGGTGAATAAAGTTAGCCTAACGGCAGACATAATAGCCCAGCTACCACGCCTTAAACTGATAGCACTCGCCGCCACCGGCAGTGACAATCTGGACTTGAGTGCTTGCCGACAAGCAGGCATAGCGGTGTGTAATGTACGGGACTACAGCAAAAGCTCGGTGCCCGAGCATGCGCTGTCTTTGATGCTGGCGTTAAGCCGTAATTTACACGCCTATCGCAGCTCGGTGGCGGATGGCCGTTGGCAGCAAAGCGGCCAGTTTTGTTATTTTGACTATCCAGTACGCGACTTGCACGGCCAAACCTTAGGTTTGATTGGCTATGGCACTATTGCTAAAGACCTAGAGAAATTAGCTGTGGCGCTGGGCATGCAGGTGATAGTGGCTGCGCGCAAAGGCCAAGCGCCGGCTGCGGGCCGCGTTGGCTTTGAGCAGCTATTGGCGCAAGCGGATATTATCAGCCTGCATTGTCCACTCAATGATGACACTCGCCACTTAATTGCCGAGCCAGAATTTAAGCAGATGAAAGAAAACGCGCTGTTAATTAACGTTGGCCGTGGCGGCTTAGTAGATGAAGCGGCGTTATTGCAAGCATTAGAGACCCAACAAATTGGTGGGGCTGGTTTTGATGTGGTGACCGCAGAGCCGCCCGCTGCCGATAATCCATTGATGCAAGCACTCGCCCACCCAAACTTTATCTTAACACCACACATTGCTTGGGCCAGTCACGATTCGATGCAGCGTTTAGCGGAGCAGTTGATTGAGAACGTGGAAGCCTTCGTGGTAGGTAAAGAGCAAAATAGACTGGTTTAAACCCAAGATATAAGCCTTAAACAGAAAAGCACCGACATCCATAGATACGGTGCTTTTTTAATGTTTATCTATAACTAACCGCTTCTCGCTTACGGCTTCTAACAGCTTCGGGCCAACAGCTATCCGTTATTTTATATTACGCACGCTTTTAATGGTTTCCCAAGCAGACTGAATGTCTTGGGCCTTCTGTTTGGCCAACTCCATCATCTCTTTTGGTAATCCTTGAGACATCAGTTTATCGGGATGGTGCTTAGACATCTGGCGACGATAAGCACGTTTCACCTCAGTGTCATCGGCGGTTTCTGCCACCTCCAAAATTCGGTAAGCGTTGCGTAATCTATCCGCCGGTGGCGGTGCTTGATAACCACTGCGCGAATGCCCCGAGCCGCCTTGGCGAAAATTGTGTAATTGTGCCTCGGCAAACGTCAATAATTGCTCAAGCTCGGTTTCTGAAAATCCCAGTTCATTGGCAATGGTCAGCAATAAAATTCGTTCGCTCGGCTGCAACTCACCATCGGCGAAGGCCACCTGCAGTTGCACTTCCATGAAGAAACGCAACAAGTTACGACTGTCTTTGACTCGCGCGCGAAAACGACGCAAGGTTTCTTTGAGTGGAAAATCTGCACTTTTACCGGCCCGAAACGCCTCTTGCGCCCGAGACCGTAGCTCACCTTGCAGACGCATTTGCGTCATCAACTGCTCGGCTAAGCGGATCTCTTCGCTCGATACCTGACCATTCGACTTAGCGAGATGGCCCATGGTGGCAAAGGTGGCGTAGAGAAATTCGGCTTGGGCATCTTTATTAAATAGCCAAGCACTTGCCAGCTTCTTATCTAATAAATGCCCCAACCATAAGCCGATTAACGCGCCTACGATACCGCCCAGTAAAGAGCCAAAGAGTAAGCCGATAAGCTTGCCTTTAATGTGTGCCAACATTGCTTACTACCTCTAGCTTACTTAATAGTGATGACGTTGCAGAACAGATCGAAAGCGCATGGGCCACAAAGCCGCTGAACAGCAGCTAATATCCTAATCAGGATCCTAGATGAACGAGGGGCTAAGGAGGCCATCATGCAGGTCGATAGTGCTGGCCGCAAGAATGCTTTATCATAGCCCGTTACCATAAAGTAATGACACCCAAATCTCAACTAGCCCAGCGGGCGGTGTCGCCACCAGGAAGCGAGCGTCAACCCATGAAAAAACGGATTATCGGCTTACCCTTGCTGCTGCTTTCAGGCCTCACTCAGGCCCAAACAGAAACGCCAGAACCCGCAGCGCCCTCGGCTATGCCTTTCAGCCGCTGCTTTAGCCATGTACCTCTCTTAGTGGACTCTGCCACTAATGATCCCAATGCGCCCATTAGCGTGACCGCTGATGTATTGGACGCGACCCGTGATGGCAAAATTATTTACCGTGGTCAGGTCGAAGTAGAGCAAGGCACGCAAAAATTTAACGCCGACCAAGTTGAGCTTGAGCAAACTAGCCGCGATGTGCTGGCCACAGGCAATATCCATTTGACCGATGGCACTATTACCGTGGACAGCGATAAACAGCTGACCAGTAACTTAAACACCAAAAACACCGAACTGGATGAAGCCAACTACCAATTTCACGGCGAGCTTGGGCGCGGCTTTGCTAAAAAAGTGCGCCTCAGCGATAACACCCAACAAGTCGATTTAAAAAGTGCCAGCTACACCACTTGTCCGCCCGATGGCGAAGTGTGGAAGTTAAAAGCCAGCTCGGTAAAAGTGGAGCAAGATGAAGTATTCGGTGAAGCTTGGAACGCCGTACTTTGGCTGGGTGATGTGCCGGTATTTTACTTTCCTTACTTAAAATTTCCCGTGAAAGACGAGCGACAAAGCGGTTTTTTATATCCGAGCTTTAACTTTGGCGATAGCAACGGCACCGACATCAGCCTGCCCTATTACTGGAACATCGCAGAAAACTACGACGCCACTTTTACGCCTAGGTATATGGAAAAACGCGGCACTATGTCGCAGCTGGAATTTCGTTACCTGCCTGTGGCCGGACAAGATGGCACCTTTTACGGCGAATATTTAGCCAGCGACAATGAGTTGCGCAATACCGAGTGGCAAGATGATCCGCGTTGGTTGGTTAACTGGCGCCATAATGCACGCTTTGATGCCGCAGGCCATTGGCGAGCCAATGTGGACTACACCAAAGTCGCGGGCTGGGATACTGCCTACTTCGATGACTTCTCACCGCAAGTTGGCCAGTTAGTCGATGACCAACTGATGCAATCGTTTCGCGGCGGTTATTACGACCGACACTGGCAAGTCACCACTGAAGTTCGTGATTATCAAATTTTACGACCTGATCTCACAACGCAACCCTTCCAGCTCGCTCCTAGTGTGGCATTAACCAGCTATCAAGGTTTTGGTCGCTTTGATTTAGGCTTTGATGCGGAAGTGACCCAGTTTAAAAACGATTCGGATCAAGTGTATGAAGCCACGCGCGTGCACGCCGAGCCGAAACTCGTCTATTCATTGGTTAACAAACCGGGTGCGCAACTAACTGCCGATGTGGGTGCCTATTACACCCACTACGAGCAAGATATTCCTAAGAGTTTATCAAGCTACTATGGCAATCAGAATCCTAACGGTCTCGGTTTTACCACTGACGGGTTAGACGGCAATGTCGATCGATTACTCCCACGCGCACGGCTAAACGGCACCTTGGTATTCGACCGCGATACTCAGTGGTTTGCACAAGAGTTTACGCAAACCCTAGAGCCGCAACTGCAGTACCTGTATGTGCCCTATAAAGACCAAGATAATATTGGTTTGTACGACACGACTAATATGCGCCAAGATTATTACAGCTTATTCAGCGACCGACGCTATGCCGGTCTGGATCGCATCAGTGATGCCAACCAAATCACCGGCGGTTTTACCAGCCGCGTCTATGATGCCGAAAACGTAGAGCGCCTGCGTTTAGCCATAGCGCAATCCTATAACTTTACCTCTCCGCGAGTGCGCTTATACCCCAGCGATAAGCCCAGTGAGACTAAACAGTCGTTTTTGACCTTTGAGGGCGATCTCAACATAGACGGCAACTGGTTTCTCCATACCGAAGCCCAACAAGATACCCGCAACCAAAAGCTGGCGAGCGGCAACATAACATTGGAATATAACAACCAAGGCAAATTAGCTCAGGTGGGCTTTCGCCACTTGAATGCCAATTACTTTCCTGATGCCAGCTTAACGAACAATTTAAATCAATTGGGGGGAACTTTTTCTTGGCCACTGGCGCCTGATTGGCGTCTGATTGGTGGTCACTACCAAGATATTGAACTCAAGCGTAATATCGATAGTCTGATTGGGGTGCGTTATGACTCTTGCTGCTGGGCGGTTAGCCTAGTGTGGGAGAAAGCACTAAGCGAAGAAAGATTGCTCAATCCAAATCAAGTAGAGCAAGACACATTAATTGGACTCAGATTCGAGTTAAAAGGCTTTAGCTCATTTGGTGCCGGGAGCAGTGACTTCAAGCCAGGTACCAGCTTATTGCCTTACTATCGCCCCTTTAATCTCAATAACTAATTTTCATAGTGCACAGGACTTGTCATGAATAAAAGATGTAAACAATTACTGCTTGCCGCCAGTGTTGGCTTATTCGCAAGCAGTGGCCAAACAGTTGAACTGCTCGATAACGTCGTGGCCGTGGTCGATAAAGATGTGGTGTTAGAGAGCCAGATCTCCGGTCTGGTCAATCAGGTTAAAAGCAGCGCCAACAGCGCCGGCCAAGCCTTACCCGATGAACAAGCACTGCGCAAACAAGCATTAGAGCGCTTAATATTAGAAAGCTTACAGCTGCAATTAGCCGAACGTTTAGGGCTGCGCATCACTGACACCCAACTGGAGCAAGCCATTGCCAACGTGGCACGCAGTCAAAATAAAAGTGTTGAACAATTAAGCGCCGAAGCCAAGAGTGATGGATTAAGCTACCCTCAGTTTCGTGAGCAGGTGCGCAACGAAATATTACTGAGCGAATTGGCACGTAATCAAGTGCGCCGTCGCATTAATATCTCTGACCAAGAAGTAAAACAAGTGGTGCAGATGATAGGTGAACAGGGACAAAACCAAAGCCGCTATCGTGTGGGTAATATCTTGCTGCCCTTGCCCACAGATCCGAGCAATGAACAGATACGCCAAGCCAGCCAACAAGCTGATGAGCTAATTAAACAACTAAAGCAAGGGGCTGATTTTAGAAAGCTGGCCATAGCGCACAGTGCCGGTCCTAAGGCGTTGGAAGGCGGCGATTGGGGGTTACTCGGCATCAATGAAATGCCCTCACTGTTTAGCGAGGCGGTGAAGAATCACAGCAAGGGTGATATTATTGGCCCACTGCGTTCCGGTGCTGGCATGCATATCTTGACGATTTTTGACATGGAAGCGGCGCCTGCGCAAAGTGTACAAGCGGTAGAAGTACGAGCTCGCCATATTTTGCTTAAACCCTCGATCATCTTGAGCGAAGACAAGGCCCAAACTCAGTTGGTCGGTTTTGCAGACTCAATTCGCAATGGCAAAGCCACGCTGGCCCAGTTAGCCGAGCAATATTCTGAAGACCCAGGCTCCGCCATTCAAGGCGGCGACTTAGGTTGGTCTGCACCCGAAGTTTATGTCAGTAGCTTTCGCGATGTAGTGTCACAGCTTAAGGTTGGCGAGCTTAGTGAGCCATTTCGCTCCGAGCATGGTTGGCACCTAGTACTGCTTGAAGATAAGCGCGTAGTGGACGCCACAGAGCAAGCCAGCGAACAAAAAGCCTACCAGCTTATTTTTAATCGTCGCTTTAGTGAAGAAGTACAAACTTGGCTGGACGAGCTCAAAGATGAAGCCTATATCCGTATTATCGACACCCAATTATCAAACGGTGAACTGTGATCTGTAAACGTATTGCGATAACCCCAGGTGAGCCCGCCGGCATAGGTCCTGATCTTATGCTGGCCTTAGCGGGCCACGATTGGCCAGTAGAGTTAGTGGTGATTGCCGACCCAGAGCTAATCCAAAGTCGCGCTCAGGCCATGGGAAAATCATTAACCTTACTGCCTTATAATCCCGCTCAGGCTCCGCAACCCCAGCGAGCCGGCACGCTGACCATAGCCTCGGTCAAACTGGCCAAGCCCGCCTTTCCTAGCGTGCTGGATGAAGCCAATGGTCTCTATGTGCTGGAAACCCTAAAACGCGCGTCAGACGGCAACATGAGCGGCGAATTTTCCGCAGTGGTGACCGGCCCCGTGCACAAGGGCATTATCAATAAAGCCGGCGTGTCTTTTAGTGGTCACACTGAGTTTTTTGCCCAACAAGCAAACGTACCGCACGTGGTGATGCTGTTGGCGGCACCAGGGTTAAGAGTGGCACAAGTGACCACCCATATCCCCTTGGCCTACGTGGCCAAGGCCATTACCGAAGACCGCCTAACTAAGATTATTCGTATCTTAAACGCCGAGCTAAAGAGCAAATTTGGTCTGCCTAAGCCGCGCATTTATGTGTGCGGTTTAAACCCCCATGCTGGTGAAGACGGTCATTTGGGTCGTGAAGAGCTGGATATTATTAGCCCAACACTGGACAAGCTCAGAGCCGAGGGCATGGAACTTATCGGGCCCGTTTCCGCCGATACGGCATTTCAACCCAAATACATGCAAGATGCAGACGCCTATTTGGCCATGTACCACGACCAAGGCCTGCCAGTACTGAAATACATAGGTTTTGGCCAAGCGGTGAATATCACGCTTGGGCTACCCTTTATCCGCACCTCAGTGGATCACGGTACCGCCTTAGAGTTAGCCGGAACTGATAAAATCGATGCGGGCAGCATGCTGTGCGCGCTTAATCAAGCCATTGAAATGATAGAAAAACGCGATGAATAGTAAAGTACACCAAGGGCACAAAGCCCGTAAGCGCTTCGGCCAAAATTTCTTACACGACGACTATGTTATCGACCAAATCGTGGATGCCATTTATCCCACCGATGACTTTACCATGGTCGAAATTGGTCCAGGCTTAGGTGCCTTAACCGGCCCAGTGTGTTCTCGTATTCAGCGACTCAACGTCGTCGAGCTGGACCGAGACTTGGCCGCCCGCTTGGCCACCCATCCCATCTTAAAAGACAAGCTCAATATTCATCAAGCGGATGCCATGAAATTTGATTTTACTCAGCTGTTAGAGCCGGGTAAAAAAATGAAAATTTTTGGCAACTTGCCCTATAACATCTCCACTCAGCTGATGTTTCATCTGTTTGAATTTGCCGCTCACGTGCAAGATATGCACTTTATGCTGCAAAAAGAAGTGGTGAACCGCCTCGCGGCGGGTCCGGGTAGCAAAACCTACGGTCGCTTAAGTGTGATGGCGCAGTATTACTGCCAAGTAGTGCCCGTATTAGAAGTAGGTCCAGAAGCCTTTCAGCCGGCGCCTAAAGTAAACTCGGCGGTAGTGAAATTATTACCTTATGAAGTACCACCTTTTGTGGCGCACGATATTGCTTGCCTGTCGCAGGTGACAGCCGATGCCTTTGGTAAGCGCCGGAAAACCATTCGTAACAGTTTGAGCCATCTGTTCAACATAGAGCAACTGACAGAACTGGGGTTAGACCCAGGTGCTCGTCCAGAGCAGCTCACGTTGGCGCAATATGTCACTCTGGCCAACGCCTTGGCCGAACGCAAGGAATAAGCTATGACTCTCGGCGATACTCATGCAACGGATATTCGCATTACCACTATACCTAGCTACTTAGCCGAACATTCAGCACCCAATGAGCATAACTATGTGTTTGCTTATACCATTACCATCGCAAACCTTGGCTCAGAAAGTGTGCAATTGCTGAGTCGCCGCTGGTTAATTACGGATGCTAACGGCAAAATAATCGAGGTAGAAGGCGATGGTGTGGTGGGCGAACAGCCGAATATAGCGCCGGGAGCCGCATTTACTTATACTAGCGGCGTCAACTTAGCGACACCGGTTGGCGTTATGGAAGGCAGCTATCGCTTGATTTACACCGATGGCCGCCAGATTGATGCGCTTATCGCTCCGTTTCGTCTGTCATTACCCCATCTGATCAACTAATGGCCACCTATATTATTGGCGACTTGCAGGGCTGTTTGGCAGAGCTTGATACTTTGCTTAACGAAGTGGCTTTTCGCCCTTCTCACGATCAACTCTGGCTCACCGGTGACTTAGTAGCTCGAGGTCCAGATTCACTCGGTTGTCTACGCCGGGTAATGTCCTTAGGCAATGCCGCCACTACAGTGCTGGGAAACCACGACTTACACTTACTTGCCGTCGCCAACGGTATCGGTAGTCCTAAACCTGCCGACAACATAATGTCGATTCTTAACGCCACCGATAGTGCAGATTTATTGTATTGGTTACGCCAACAGCCGCTCTTGGCTGAATATCAGCCAGCAGCAGATAAGCGCTGCGAATATAAGTCGGCGACACAAGCTCAGCCTTTTGTAATGACCCATGCCGGTATTCCACCCCAGTGGAATACCGCGCAAGCCAGAGCAGCGGCGCGCAGCGCCGAAGCCGAGTTGCGCTCACCCTATTATAAAGAGCGCTTGGCGCAGATGTATGGCAATTTACCAGATTTTTGGCACCCAGATTTATCCGCAGTCGAGCAGCTACGCTTTAGCATTAATGCGTTTACCCGCATGCGCTTTTGCCATACCGACGGTCGACTCGACTTCAAGCATAACGGCCCTGCCAGCGATGCACCTAATGAACTGCTACCTTGGTTTAAGTTACGTAAAGATCACCAAGATCCGCCGCTGATCTTCGGCCACTGGGCAGCATTAGAAGGTGTGTGTGAAGTGCAAGATATTTATGCCCTAGATACGGGCTGTGTGTGGGGGGGCTGTATGACGTTATTGTGCTGGGAAACCGGAGAGCGTATCAGCACGCCCTGCCCAGTTTATGCTTAGTACCACTGTTTATGCTTAGTACATAGTAATGAGCCGTTAGCTGGAAGAAACGAGAGCACGATTAATTTAGTGCGTTATCTTTCTTCCAGCTTTCAGCTTCAAGCTTTTTTCTTGTAGACCTGAAACCGGCAGTCATATGCATTACGCTCATCACTGGCGCGCAATTGCTCAGACTCCAGCTGCCAATGATCGGCTTGAAACGGGAAGTAGGTATCACCCTCAATATCCGCTTCAATCTGGGTCAGGTATAGGCGCTGGCTTAACGGCAAAAATGCCTGATACAGCTGGCCACCGCCCATCACCATCACCTCCGCCTCATCGGCTAATAACGCCAACGCCGCTTGCGGTGAGGCGACCAATTCTGTACCCATGGGCGCATCGCGCAAGCTCTGGCTGACGATAATGTTGCGTCGTCCGGGCAAGGCGCGGCCGATAGAGTTGAACGTGTTGCGGCCCATCACTATCGGTTTACCGAGCGTAGTCTGTTTAAAGTACGCCAAGTCCGCCGGCAAATGCCAAGGCATGCCATTGTCTTTACCAATCACGCCACTGCGCGTCATGGCCACTATCATGGCCACTATCATGACTTATTCACGCGTATAGATAACATGGCCGTCATCTTCTTCATCGTCCCAGTCTTCATCATCATCTTCGTCGTCAAAGTCGCTAGCCGCAGGCTTGGCATGCTCTTGCAACGCGGTCTCGTGATAATCATCCCACTTGAAGTTCACCACTTCACGGGCATCTGCCAGCTCTTGTTCAGTACGAGGATTTTCATCCAAGAAGTCCATCAAGGCTTCGGTCACCTCTTTGGTGCCATCTTTACTAATGGCGGCGATGCGAAATACCGGACCTTGCCAATCTAAACGCTCGATCACACGCTCGATAATGGCGTCAGCTTCTTCTTCTAGTACTAAGTCCAACTTGTTAAACAGCAACCAGCGAGGCTTATTAGCTACCACTTCACTGTATTGCACCAGCTCATTGATGATGATCTCGGCGTTATCTGCAGGATCAGTTTCATCGGCGGGCAGTACGTCGACTATGTGTAACAGCACACGACAACGCTCTAGGTGCTTCAAGAAGCGAATACCCAAGCCCGCGCCATCGGCGGCACCTTCAATCAAACCAGGAATATCGGCGACCACGAAGCTCTTATGTCCATCGCAACGCACCACACCTAAGTTAGGAGCGAGCGTCGTAAACGGATAATCAGCCACTTTTGGCTTAGCCGCAGACACCGCGCGAATAAAGGTCGACTTACCAGCATTAGGTAAACCTAACATACCGACATCGGCCAGCAGTAACAGCTCCAATACTAACTCACGAACTTCACCTGGGGTGCCATTGGTTTTTTGACGAGGGGCACGGTTCACAGAGCTTTTAAAGCGCGCGTTACCCAAACCGTGGAAACCACCTTTGGCAACCAGCAATTTTTGGCCGTTGCGCGTTAAGTCACCGAGGATTTCGCCGGTCATTTCATCTTTAGCACGGGTGCCAACGGGCACCTTAATCACTAAGTCTTGGCCACGCTTACCGGTACAGTGACTGCTGCGGCCATTCTCACCGCGTTCAGCGCGATGAAAGCGTTCAAAGTGGTAATCGATCAGCGTATTAAGGTTATCGTCGGCCAGCATGTATAAGTCGCCGCCATCGCCGCCATCGCCGCCATCAGGGCCACCGTTGGGAATATATTTTTCACGGCGAAAACTCACACAGCCGTTACCACCATCACCGGCTTCAACCCGGATTTGTGCTTCATCAACAAATTTCATTACATTTATCTCCCATTCGCGCGCTGACTCCAGTGTATCTGGTTTCAGAGCCGAACGTGCTTTTTATAAAGCAAAAAGCCCCACCTATAGGCGGGGCTTTCTTAGTTCAGCTTTGATGCTTATTCAGCTTCAATGCTTACGAACTTACGGTTGTTTGGACCTTTAACTTCAAACTTCACTTTGCCAGAGGCAGTAGCGAATAAAGTGTGGTCTTTGCCCAAACCAACGTTGATGCCGGCGTGGAACTTGGTGCCGCGCTGACGAACGATGATGTTGCCCGCCAAGACACTTTCACCACCAAAACGCTTAACACCAAGACGTTTACTTTCTGAATCGCGACCGTTACGAGTTGAGCCGCCTGCTTTTTTCGATGCCATGGAACTGAACTCCTATATTAGGCGCTGATAGCTGTGATCTTCACTTCAGTGAACCACTGACGATGACCTTGCTGCTTGCGTGAGTGCTTACGACGACGGAACTTAACGATCTTGACTTTTTTGCCACGACCGTGAGCTACGACTTCAGCTGTTACTGTGCTACCGTCGATGTAAGGAACACCAACTGTAACATTTTCACCTTGAGCAACCATCAGCACTTTGTCGAATTCGACAGATGCGCCAGTTTCAACGTCTAATTTTTCAAGACGAATCACCAGACCTTCGGTTACACGGTGTTGTTTTCCGCCGCTTTGGATTACCGCGTACATGATTTTAACTCCGAATTATTGGCACTTTTACCATCAAAGGCGTGTGCACTAAAACTGTTCTACAATGGTCGCGTATTGTACGCAGATTGCAAGAGCGAGACAAGAGTACAAGCATAAAAAAATCAGTCTTATGTCACAAGCCGCCAAAGGGAGGCTTAGCGGCTTTATCCCTATGAAAAATAGTGTAAAATCCCAGCATCACTGGCTTTTGATGGCGTCGTTTGGCTGATAAATTTATGGTAAATATTAATAAAATAAAACACTTAACCGAGCAAGATATGCAATCGGTGAATGAGTTAATTAGCTCACGACTGCAATCAGACGTGGCGCTCATTAATCAATTAGGCTTCTATATTGTGAGTGCTGGCGGCAAGAGAATGCGCCCTCAGCTCACGGTATTAGCGGCTCGCGCCTTAGGGTACGAGGGCGAAGCGCACGTAACTTTAGCGGCCATTATCGAATTTATTCATACCGCCACACTTTTGCATGATGACGTGGTGGATGAGTCTGATTTACGCCGTGGGCGTGATACCGCCAATGCCTTGTTTGGTAATGCAGCCAGCGTTCTCGTCGGCGACTTTCTCTATACCCGCGCCTTTCAGATGATGACTGAGCTAAATAACATGAAAATCATGCATATCTTAAGCGACGCCACCAACATTATCGCCGAAGGCGAAGTATTGCAGCTGATGAATTGCAACGACCCGGACACCACAGAAGACAGCTATATGCAGGTGATTTACTGCAAAACCGCCAAACTGTTTGAAGCGGCGACCCGCTTGGCCGCCGTGCTTACTCATCAAACGCCAGAGATCGAACAGGCGATGCTGGATTATGGCAAATACTTAGGTACCGCCTTTCAGTTGGTCGATGACATCATGGACTACAGCTCGGATAGCACAGACATGGGCAAAAACGTCGGTGACGACTTGGCCGAGGGTAAGCCTACCCTGCCCCTGCTGCGCGCCATGGCCGTGGGTAATACGGCGCAACGCGGGCGCATTCGTGATGCCATTGTTAATCGTACTGGCATGGCGCATCTTGAAGAGATCATGGGCATATTGGCCGACACCCAGGCACTAGAATACAGCCAACAGAAAGCCGAGCTTGAGGCTCAAAAAGCCATCGACAGTTTAAGTATCTTGCCGGACTCGGATCACAAACAAGCGTTGATCGACCTAGCGCACATGGCAGTACAGCGCAGTAGCTGATGCTACATTCGAGAGTCGATAAGCTAGATAACCATATATCTGGAGGTTCGGTTTTTTCACCTCACACTTACGCCTCACTTGTTGTATTAAAACAAAAACGCCAGCTCAATGAGCTGGCGTTTTTTATTTCGATAAACTCAAAATTTAGGCATCAAAAGGATGACGTAAAATTAAGGTTTCATCACGGTCAGGGCCGGTAGAGATAATGTCGATCGGCACACCAGTGATGTCTTCGATGCGCTTAATATAATCGCGCGCCGCTTGTGGCAAGCCTTCTAGCGTGACAACACCTACAGTGTTCTCGCTCCAGCCTGGCATAGTTTCATACACAGGAATCACGGTTTCATAATCTTCGGCGGCCATAGGTGGCACATCTTTCACTGAACCGTCAGGCATTTTATAGCCCACGCAAATCTTCAGCTCTTTGATGCCATCTAAAACGTCCAGCTTGGTTAAGCAGAAACCAGAAATAGAGTTAACTTGAATGGCACGCTTAATGGCTACCAAGTCTAACCAACCGGTACGGCGTAAACGACCGGTAGTAGCGCCAAATTCATGGCCCACAGTACCGAGGTGTTTACCGTCTGCATCTAGCTTCTCTTTACCGTCGTAAAGCTCGGTAGGGAAAGGACCTGAGCCAACGCGAGTGGTATAAGCCTTGATGATACCTAGCACATAATCCAAGTAGCAAGGGCCAAAGCCTGAACCCGTCGCAACACCACCTGCTGTGGTGTTAGACGAGGTTACAAACGGATAGGTACCGTGATCTATATCCAGCAAAGTACCTTGGGCACCTTCGAACATGATTTTATCGCCGTTCTTACGGGCAATATCCAGCACGTCAGTCACGTCAATCACCATGCTAGTCAACAGCGCGGCATAACCTTTGGCGTCTTCTAATACAGTTTCATAAGAAACCGCTTCTACACCGTAGAAACCGGTTAACTGGAAGTTGTAATATTCTACAATTTCTTTCAGCTTAACGGCAAAGGTATCCATGTTGGCGAGATCGCCAACACGTAAACCCCGACGTGCTACTTTGTCTTCATAGGCAGGGCCAATACCACGACCTGTAGTACCAATAGCATTAGCACCGCGCGCGATTTCTCGTGCTTGGTCCATGGCCACATGGTATTGCAGGATCAGTGGGCAAGCTTCGCTGAGTACCAAACGCTCACGCACTGGCACACCGCTGGCTTCCAAACCGGCCATTTCCTTTAGCAAAGCTTCCGGTGATAACACAACGCCATTTGCAATGATGCAGAGACAGTTATCACGTAAAATACCTGATGGAATAAGGTGGAGAACGGTTTTTTTACCGTCGATAACAAGAGTATGACCCGCGTTATGACCGCCTTGATAGCGAACAACATAACGAGCTCTGTCAGTAAGAAGGTCTACGACCTTTCCCTTGCCTTCATCACCCCATTGGGTGCCGAGTACAACAACGTTTTGTCCCATGTTTCCTTTCACTAACTGTTAAGTTATTAAAAACCGAGTCTATCAAATTTTGACCAGAGTCGGAATAAAGTAATGCCAATTAAAAACACATCAGCGGTCAGCCATAGAAAAGCCCGGCGAACCGGGCTTGGTTTGACGATGGTTACTTCTTAGCTATTACTGAGCTTTCCCTGACGGGTCTTTCAGGAAGCGGAAGAAATCTCCATCCGGTTTCAACACCATCAAGTCACCGCCCTGTTCAAAGCTTTTACGATAGGCTTCGAGGCTACGAATAAAGCTGAAAAATTCAGGGTCAGCTGAATAGGCATCCGCGTAAATCGTGGCCGCTGATGCATCACCTTCACCGCGTAAGGTACGGCTATTACGCTGAGCTTCGGCAATCATAACGGTCACGTCACGATCGGCTTTGGCCTTGATAATTTCCGCCTGCTCACGCCCCTGAGATCTGTGCTCACGGGCTACAGCAGTACGCTCGGCGCGCATCCGCTGATAAATAGAATTTGAGATTTCAGTCGGCAGGTTGATCTGTTTGATCCGTACATCCACCACTTTGATACCCAAATCAGCAGAGGACTCCAACTGATTGCGCAACGCCGCTTCCATGACTTCGCCCCGTTTACCCGACACGATTTCACTGATGGTCAGATTACCAATTTCTGAACGTAGGCTGTTATTAATACGACGACGTAGTAGGTTTTCTGCTTGCAGACGATTACCACCACCCGTGGCCAGATAATAGGTAGCAAAATTATCGATACGCCACTTAACATAAGAATCGATGATTAAGTCTTTCTTCTCCGAGGTGATAAAGCGATCTGCCTGATCATCTAAGGTCTGTAAACGCGCATCTAATTTGCGAACTTGATCTATCATCGGCACTTTAAAGTGCAGGCCTGGCCCATAAAGCGTAGGCAGCTCAGTACCTTGCTCACGTTTTACTTTACCAAATTGCAGCACTATGCCGCGCTCGCCTTCCACTACCTCGAATACCGAGGCATAAAAAACGATGGCAATCAGGGCAACAATAACCAATAAACCTTTTCTCATGGCTTAGTTTCTCCCTGTTGGACGAAGAGCGCCTTGCTCAGAAGCGGGTACGACTTGACCGCTGCCTGAATCCGCTTGCTTTTGTAAGCCATTGATATAATCCGAAGTGATAATATTCGGATCTACCACTGTTTTACGACTCGCGTTTTGCTCAACCAACTTGTCCAACGGCAAATACATCAGGTTGCTGCTTCCTTCCGGCGTATCAACAACCACCTTGTTTACCTTGGAATAAATGTCTTCCATGGTCTCAAGATAAATACGTTCGCGCATCAACTCAGGCTGCTGTTGATATTGCGGTAACAACTGGCGGAATCGTGCCACTTCACCTTCGGCACGCAGTGCAACCTGCTCTTTATAACCTTCGGCTTCTTGCAGCAGACGCTTAGCTTGGCCTCGAGCCTTAGGCCGAATTTCACGGTCATAAGCTTCGGCTTCACGAATAAAGCGTTGTTCATCTTCTTGGGCTGCAATCGCATCATCGAAGGCGTCTTTCACTTCTTCCGGCGGACGTGCCGGTAAAAAGTTCAGATCGACAATTGATAAACCCAGATCATAAGGTTCGATGATACTTTCGAGTAATTCACGCGTTGCTTGACGCACACCATCACGGCCCGTAGTCAGCACATCATCCATGGTGCTGTGACCCACCACGAAGCGCAGCGCACTGTCGAGTGCTTGGTGTAAACTGTCGTCGGCGTTAGTGACGTTAAACAGATAGTCGCGAGGTTCAACTACGCGATATTGCACTTCCATCTCTACGCGAACCAAGTTTTCGTCTTCGGTCAGCATAAAGCCAGACGCAGGTTGCGAACGCACCGATTCCACATCCACCGGGTAAACTCGGTCGATAAAGGTCGCTTTCCAGCTTAAGCCTGGATCTACGGTTTGGTAATAATTACCAAAACGCAGCACCACACCACGCTGAGCTTCACCGATAGTATAGAAACCGCTGACTACCCACACCACTAGGGCAACAACCAAAGCAATGACCACCGCAAAAGAGCCAATGTCGCCTCCGTTACCGGAATCAGAGCTGCGCTTGCCGAGTAAACCACCGAACTTATTTCTCAGGTTTCGAATTACCTGATCCAGATCTGGCGGACCTTGTTGCTGCTTACCGTTATTCCCCCAAGGGTCACGGTCTTTGCCACCATTTCCAGGCTCATTCCAAGCCATTTGTCTCTCCGTCTTTCTGATTTATAAAAGTAACTTTATCAAGCAATTCATCGCTTATAAAGCGCTCTAACGGCTCTTCTTCCTGTTTCAACAAGCGCTGCCAATCTGCCTGCTGTAACCGAATGTCTACTACAAACTCACCCTGCTCACCAAAAGTCTCATCAACCACACCATTTAACGCATATAAACGACTGCGCAGTTTAGAGGCGGTGTGCGGCAAAATTAATCTATGCTCGACCAACACCCCAGCCAATAATTGGTTTAGCGCCTCAAGTAAGTATTCAATCCCTTGATTTTTTTGTGCCGACAACCAGACTGCACATGGCATGCCAGCGTCGTTCAATTCCAGACGCGCGGGCGTATCGTCCAACTTATCTATTTTATTGAACACCATCAGCACCGGCACCTCATCGGCACCGATTTGCTTGAGTACCGAATTCACTTCAGCGATGTTGTCTTGCATTCGTTCGTCAGCGTAATCCACCACATGCAGCAATAAAGTCGCATCGCGTGTTTCTTGCAACGTCGCCTTAAACGCGGCTATCAGGTCGTGAGGCAAATGCCGAATAAAGCCCACAGTGTCCGCTAACACACATTCGCCTGCATCCGGCAGTTCCAGTTTGCGCAAGGTGGGATCCAGCGTGGCAAACAGTTGATCCGCCGCATACACGTCGGCATCTGTCAGTCGATTAAATAACGTCGACTTACCGGCGTTGGTATAACCCACCAAGGAAAGAGTCGGCGTCTCAGTTCGCTTGCGCGCACGGCGCCCTTGCTCTCGCTGACGAGCCACTTTATCCAGCCGTTGTTGGATCAATTTAATGCGTTCACGCAATAAACGACGGTCGGTTTCCAACTGCATTTCACCGGGCCCGCGCAAACCTATGCCGCCTTTCTGGCGCCCCAGCTCGGCACGCCCGCCCACTAAACGAGTAGACAAGTGGCGCAGCTGCGCTAATTCGACTTGTAGCTTACCTTCATGGGTACGGGCCCGCTGGGCAAAAATATCTAAAATAAGTCCGGTGCGATTCAGTACTCGACAGTTGATAATCCGCTCTAAGTTACGCTCTTGGGATGCGGTCAAACGGTGGTTAAAAATCACCACATCCGCTTGTAGCATCTGCACCATGACCGCTAGCTCATCCACTTTACCCGAGCCAATAAATAACTTGGCCTGAGGGGAAGCTCTATTACCGGTCAGTACCCCTAACCGCGTAACCCCCGCAGAATCGACCAATAATTCCAGTTCTTCAAGATCTTCGCGTTCTTTATCACTGTCAAAATTAATATGTACCAGAATGGCCGTTTCAGGGCTTTCATCACGCTCAAACAAGGTGCGTACTCCCTAATATGAAATCGACATTGACTGCTACGCCAAGAACGGCTAAATCAAGCGTCATTTGCTTGCCTAATTTGCTTAAGCTCAATCTGATGGTTGCTCGCTAACATTAGGGACATCGGCACTGACCATAGGCGTCATCTGTACCGGACGTGCAGGCACCACAGTAGAAATAGCGTGTTTATAGACCATCTGGCTGACGGTATTTTTAAGTAAGATAACGAATTGATCGAATGACTCTACTTGTCCTTGTAGCTTAATGCCATTGACCAGATAAATAGAGACTGGGACTCGCTCACGACGTAGCGCATTCAAAAATGGGTCCTGCAAAGATTGTCCCTTAGCCATAATGTTGTCCTTATCGTTATGAATGTTGTTATTGTTGTTGGTCGTTATCTATCGCGCTATTGATTGCTATTAGGCGTGATTCGCGGCTTTGAGCTCGGCTATCACATCCGCCGCCAAGGTTTGACTGTGGGTGTCTAACCAGCGCACGTCAGGCCAACTTCTCAGCCAAGTCAGTTGCCGTTTCGCCAGCTGGCGGGTCGCCGCTTGACCCCGTGCCACCATTTCATCATAGCCGACAACATTGGCCAGGTAATCCCACATTTGCCGATAGCCAACACAGCGAATAGACGGCAAGTCGGGATGCAAATCCCCTCGTTGATAGAGCCCTTGCACCTCTTGCTCAAAACCGTCGGCTAGCATTTGTAGAAAACGAGCATTAATACGCGTATGCAACTCCGTACGGTCATCAGGCGCAATGGCAAACTGTAACACTTTGTAAGGTAAGGGATCACCCTTATGCTGGGTTAATTCTGTCAATGTGTGGCCAGAAATGCGAAAAACTTCTAACGCGCGGGAGATGCGCTGCGGATCATTAGGGTGGATACGCGCCGCCGCCACTGGGTCTATCTCAGACAACTCAAGGTGTAATGCCTCCCAGCCGCGTATCTGGGCTTGTGCTTCAATTTCGGCGCGAGTCTCTGGATTAGCGGCGGGCAGAGGTGATAAGCCTTCGAGTAAGGCTTTGAAATATAACATGGTGCCACCCACTAGCAGCGGAATACGCCCCATAGCGGTGATCTCCGCCATGGCAGCCAAGGCATCATTCCTAAAGTCTGCCGCAGAATAAGCCTCAAGCGGATCAATTAAATCAATCAAGCGATGCGGCGCTAGCGCCTGCTCCGCCGCCGTGGGCTTAGCGGTACCAATGTTCATGCCTTTATACACCAGCGCCGAGTCGACGCTGATCAGCTCGCATGGCAAGTGCTGGCACAATTCCATCGCCAGACCGGTTTTACCGGACGCCGTAGGGCCCATTAAAAATATGGCGAGCGGTTTATTGCTCATGATTCCACCTATCTAATTGTTGCTCGACCGCTAACGGCTGTAAAAAAGTATCCATGGCCTCGGTTGTTACCACACCGGTCAGCTCAACTTGCAGTTGTTGCCACAAGGCTTGTGCCTCAGGCATCGACCAGCGGTGAGCTTTGCCGTGATGAGGTGCACACAGCCACTGACAAAGATCGCTCGGTGCAGTCGATTTCTTTAACTGACTGAGTAACTCAGGAAACAAGCGTGCTAAGTCCGCGTGCCGCAATGGCTGAGGCACGCGTGTGAGAATAATGGTGTCGCCACTGCCCGTTTTCAACTCCAGCCCTAACTTTTGCAATTGCGCTTGATGCTCTCTCACCGCTTGCTGTTGTGTGGCATTCAGGCTAATGCGAATGGGTAACAACAAAGGTTGCGCCGTCAATCCTTGCTCCCACACCGCAAGCAAGGCGCGACCGTCCACATAGGCCCGCGCACGGTTCAGCTCACATAACCACAACTGCCCCTGATGCCAAACCACTAAGGCACGCTCTTTCACTAATTGCAGCGCTTGGCTGTGCTCGCCACTCAATGGCTGATTTGAAATAAATGGCGCAGACAATTCACTCGCTGCGGACAGATCCGGTGCAGACTGGGTTGATGTAGACAAGGTGGTTAATAAGCCATCTATGCCGGCCCAGGCGCTACGACTAATAT
Source organism: Candidatus Oceanisphaera merdipullorum (assembly GCA_018883865.1). Classification (GTDB taxonomy): domain Bacteria; phylum Pseudomonadota; class Gammaproteobacteria; order Enterobacterales; family Aeromonadaceae; genus Oceanimonas; species Oceanimonas merdipullorum. Next base: position 6,673 of record JAHLFI010000023.1, on the reverse strand, counting down.
TACTGGGCGCACTCTCCCGAGCTGAGCCTTCGCGAGCGGCACCACCATAGCCATGGCGCGGCGCTTGATAGCGCAATGGCTCAGCTGCATCCTTAACCTCGTTCGCCTGAGCCACATCAAGGCCACAGTCATAATCAAGATTCATGGCCTTAGTTCCCGTCATGCCCACCTCAGGAACCAAGATAGCGACGGGCTCTGCCAGTAGGCTTGGCGCCTGCTCTAGAGCTTGGGCCAACACTTGATAAATAAAATCGTGCACTAAGCGCGCTTGATGAAAGCGCACTTCATGCTTGGCCGGATGCACGTTCACGTCCACTTCACTGGCAGACAACTCCAAATACAAGACGAAGGCGCCGTGGCTGTCTGTGGCTAAGCGCTCGCCGTAGGCTTGGCGCACCGCATGATTGAGCAACTTATCGCGCATCATGCGGCCATTCACATAGGTATATTGCACATCAGGCTGGCTTCTCGCTCCTTCTGGCGCTGCTAGCCAACCCCACAAGCGCAAGCCATGCTGCTCGCAGTCAACTTTGAGTGCCGTTTGCATAAAGGCCGTGCCACAAATGGCAGCCAGTCGCTTGTCTTGTTGAGACGGCAGGCGCGCGGCGCGATATTGGCGCACTTGTTTGCCGTTATGGCGCAGCACCCAGTCCACGTCGAAACGGCTGAGTGCGATGCGGCGGATCAGCTCATCGATATGACTAAATTCAGTTTTTTCGGTGCGCATAAACTTGCGCCGGGCGGGGGTATTAAAAAATAAATCGCAGACTTCCAGCGTAGTGCCTATGGGATGCGAGGCGGGCATTAGCTTCACTTCCATATCGCGCCCTTCGGCCATGGCTTGCCAAGCTTCAGTTTGCTCGGCAGTTCTTGAAGTCAGAGTTAGACGAGACACCGAGCTAATCGAAGCCAGCGCTTCACCACGAAAGCCCAAGCTCATGATGCGTTCTAAATCTTCCAAGGTGCTGACTTTAGAGGTGGCATGGCGCGACAACGCCAGCGCCAGCTCCTCTTGCGCAATACCAGCGCCATTATCGCGAAGGCGGATCAGTTTGGCGCCACCCTTTTCGATGTCCACCTCGATGCGTGTGGCCCCCGCATCCAAGCTATTTTCAATCAGCTCTTTCACCACAGATGCCGGACGCTCAACCACTTCACCGGCGGCAATTTGGTTGGCAAGGCGCGCCGGCAGGATCTGAATCGCCATCTCAGCTCCCCGGAATATCCAATACTTGGCCGATGCGTACGGTGTCAGACTGCATGCGGTTATGGCCTTTCAAGCTGCTCATGCTCACCCCGTAGCGCTGGGCAATCAGCGATAAACTTTCACCGCTGCGTACCGTGTGCTTTTGTGGCACGCCCTTGGCCTGAGATTGGCTGGCCATCATGGTGCCGCTGGGCGGATTTTGTCGGTAATAAGACTTAACGCCGTTAAACACAGCTTGCGCCACCTTTTGCTGATGATCGGCGGTTAACAACAAGCGTTCTTCCTCGGGGTTAGAGATAAAGCCCGCTTCAATTAACAAGGATGGAATATCTGGGGATTTTAATACCGCAAGGCTGGCATGCTCCGGCTTCGCCTTATGCAGGCGCACCACCTTACCCATGGCACTTAAAATATGTTCACTAATGGCATAACTGTCGGCACGAGACTTATCCATCGACAAGTCGAGGAAGGTACGCGTTAGGTACGGATTGCCATCGGTCTGAGAAATGACTTCGCCGACGCCGCCCAACAGCTCAGATTGACGTTCTTGTTTTTCTAACCAACCGGCCATTTCGCGGTTGGCTCGATTAGAAGACAACACCCAAACGGAAGCGCCACGCGGTCCGCTATTAGCCACACTATCCGCATGGATAGACAGCAATAAGTCAGCACGTCCCTTACGGGCAATCTCGGATCTTTGATTGAGGTTCACAAAGTAGTCACCGGTGCGGGTCATTACCGCACGCATGCCAGGCTCTTTATTGATCAAGTCAGCTAGGCGACGAGAAATGGCTAAAGTAATGTGCTTTTCACGATTTTTCTTCGGCCCTATGGCGCCTGGATCTTCACCACCGTGACCCGCATCTATCGCGATCACTACCTGTTTTTGGCCGCTAGGTGCCGCATTGCGTAACACTTGTTGTTGCAAAGGCTGAGCAGCAGGCTGGGCATGAGATTGCCCTTGGGGAACTCTGGCATACGGCAAATCAATAACCAAACGGTGGCCATAATCTCCCGCAGGCTTCAGCGGAAACACCACAGGTTTGACCGCATTTTTTAGCTCAAACACCAAACGATAGTGGCCTAACGCCTCGGGCTTGCTGTCGCGAATACGAGTGATCAAAGGGCTTTTATTCTTAAGAGCCGCAAAGTTGAAGTTGTTTTGAGTCTGTTTGAGATCTACCACCAAACGGTGTGGGTTTTGCAGCGTAAAATATTCGTAGCCTGGGGCCGAGCTCATGTCGAGCACGATGCGTGTGTTGTCTGGCGAGGGCCAGACACGAATGCTTTGCAGCTGATTTGCCCAAGCGGAGACGCTGCAACAAAAACAGAGTAATACCAGTATCGCTCTCATGCAGATAATTTCTCCAATAACGCCACGCCAACCGGCGTATTTGCGGATAAAAATGCCTGACGCGCCAGCCCCTCGTAACGCAGCGTGATCTCCAAATCTGCGGCGGGCAGCAGGCCATGGCCGCGTTCTGGCCATTCCACTAAGCACAGGCTGTCGGACGTAAAATAATCACGAATCCCCATAAACTCCAGCTCTTCTGGATCGGCTAGACGATATAAATCAAAGTGATACACTTGCCAACCCGCCACTTGATAGGGCTCAACGAGCGTATAAGTAGGACTTTTTACTTTGCCTTTATGGCCCAGTGCTTGGATCACGCCGCGACTGAGCGTAGTTTTACCGGCACCTAAGTCGCCGTGCAAAAAAATAACCGTGGCTTGACTGAAAGACTGAGCCAACTTGGTGCCCAGCGCCAGCGTGTGCTCTTCATCCGCAAGGGGCAGTTGTAGCGTCTGTGTCGTCATATTCATCATCTTGATTAATCAGGTGTCTCAATGGTAAAAACAAATCTGCGGCCAGCATGCCAAGTTTACCTTGGCTCGCAGCCACATCACCGGCGAGTGCGTGTAAGCAAACACCCAAAGAAGCCGCATTAAAGGGCGTTAAACCTTGAGCAATAAGGGCGCCTATAATACCAGATAACACATCGCCCATCCCACCTGAGGCCATGCCATTATTACCATAATGACATAATCTAACATGGCGCTCATCCGCAATCAGACTGCCGGCGCCTTTTAATACCACAACCCCGCCATATTGTTGTTGGAGGCTAAGCACGGCGGCCAGCCTGTCAGCCTCAACCTCGGGGACCGTGCAGCCCAATAAGCGCGCAGCTTCACCACTATGAGGCGTTAATATCCAAGACCGAAACGCCGCCGCTAATGGTGGTTTTTTAGCAGCTAATCCTTTGCCTAAAAAACCTTTTGCTAAAAACCACAGCGCATCCGCATCTATCACCATGGGCTTATTGCACTGCATGGCGGCATTAAATAACGCCTCAGACCAATTATCCCGACCAAGCCCAGGACCTAGCACTAAGGTCGAGGCCCAATCACCATCATTAAAACTAGAGTCGTTAATATGGTCGCGGTTAACATCAGGAAAGCTGGCCGTCATCAGCTCGGGGCGGGTCACATTTAAACTGGCTTGATGAGCAGGATGACTGAGTAGGCGTACTAAACCTGCACCACAGCGTAGCGCCGCCTCGCCCGCCAGCCGAATGGCGCCGCTCATGCCAAGATTACCGCCTATCACTAACACGCGCCCAGCTTCGCCTTTGTGGGCACCCACGCGGCGTTTGGGCAGAAAAAGGCGCATACTCGACCACTGCATTATGCTGGCCACAGGTTGCTGCGACGCAGAGTTTAGCTTTATACCTAAGTCCGCCAACACTAAACGTCCCACTACATCGGGGCCACGACCGGTAGCTAAGCCAAACTTTAAGCCTATCATGCAGACCGTGAGCGTTGCTTGCACCGCCATCGTCTTGATCTGGCCTGTATCGGCACATAAACCCGAGGGCACATCTATGGCTAACACCGGGGCTGAACTCTGATTAATCACCTCTATCGCTTGTACAAACTCAGGACGCACGACGCCAGTTAAGCCAGTGCCCAATAAGGCATCGATAATTAAATCTGGCGCTTGATACTCGACTGCTATTAAGGAGCTAATCAAACCGCCTTGTGCCAGATAGGCATCGCGGGCGGTGGCCGCATCGCCGCTTAACCGCGCGGCATCACCGACTTGGATCACGCGCACCTTAATACCGGCCGCCCACGCCAACCGTGCCACTATATAGCCATCGCCGGCATTATTACCGCCGCCAGTAAATATCCACCACTCCTTAGCGTTCGGCCAGTTTAGGCGGGCTTGTTCGAACACCGCCAACCCTGCCCGATCCATAAGCTCAAATAAGCTAATGCCCGCCACCATGGCCGCTTGACGCTCTAAAAGGCGGATCTGCTCCGAGCGCCACAGGGATTGTGTTAGACTGTGGGACTTTTCCAGACTCATAATTTCCATGAACCTTCCCTATTTATGATCAGCCAGACCGAGTTTATGACCAGCCAGCGCAAGTTTATGATAAGCAACCGAAAGTAATGACCACGCCAGACTTTGCCACTTTAGCGCACGATATCAAACTGTGGGCAGCTGAGCTGGGCTTTAGCCAAGTGGGCATTACCGATACCGACTTGACTGAGCATGAACCAAAACTGGCTGCATGGCTGGCTAAGGGATATCACGGCGACATGGAGTATATGGCGCGCCACGGCATGATGCGTGCCCGCCCTCATGAGTTACTGCCGGGCACGCTGCGGGTCATTTCGGTGCGCATGAATTACCTGCCCGAACAAGCCGCCATTGCCCATGTGTTAAATAATCCTCAGCTTGGCTATATCAGCCGTTATGCACTGGGTCGTGATTATCATAAGCTGATGCGCCAGCGCTTAAAGAAATTGGCGGATCGCATCGAACAAGCGGCGACTGAATTAGTGGCCCGCCCCTTCGTCGACTCGGCCCCCCTATTAGAGCGCCCCTTAGCCGAAAATGCAGGATTGGGCTGGGTGGGTAAACACTCTTTGCTTATTAATCACCAACAAGGCTCTTTTTTCTTTCTCGGTGAATTGCTGATCAACTTACCGCTACCCATCCATAACAGGGTGGATGAGCCAGTAGCAGAAGGCTGCGGTAAGTGTGTAGCCTGCATTACCGCCTGTCCCACAGGTGCCATCGTCGAGCCGTATGTGGTGGACGCGCGGCGCTGTATTTCTTATCTCACCATAGAACAAGACGGCCCCATACCGCTGGAGCTGCGCCCGTTAATGGGCAATCGCATTTATGGCTGTGATGACTGCCAGCTGATCTGCCCTTGGAACAAGTTTACCAAAGCCAGCCAAGAGCCGGACTTTGCCGCGCGCGATAATCTGCATGCGCCCGAGTTGCTGGCTTTATTTGATTGGAATGAAGATTACTTTCTTAAGCAGACCGAAGGCAGTCCCATTCGCCGCATCGGCCATCGCCGCTGGCTACGCAATATTGCCGTGGCACTGGGCAACGCCCCCGTTAGCCCGAGCATTATTTGGGCACTCGAGCAAAAACGTTTACAAGCCGGTGTAGATGAGATGGTACTGGAGCATATCGAGTGGGCCTTAGCCCAACAAACGGCAGGCTTGACCAAAGTAGGCCGCAAGACGGAGCGCTTGATCCGCGCTGTCGACAAAGGCATGCCCAGCCATGCGCGTTTTGATGATGCACGCCTTGCTGATGAACAGTAAAAGCCACGAAAAGCGACAATCCCTCAGCTAACATTGCTGCACTTCAACATTGCTGCAGATCTACCAATACCTCGCCTCGACAAAAGCGGCCCCTGCCGCCATCATTGAGCTAATTTTAACATCAGAGCTAACTACAAAAGGAGAATTGATATGTCTCTTCACTTTCATCGTCATACCAACTACACGGTGCTGGTGGGCTATATGGAGCATTACGGCACCATTAGCAATAACAGTGAGCAAATAACAGCCGCACTGCAAAATACCGAACAGTTAGTGGATTACTCTCTAGAAAATATGGACATCGCCATCGATATTGATACGGCGAATACCATCAGCAAGGTAGGGTTACAGTGGTTAGCATATGCTAAAGCGCATCCAGAGGATCCGCAGGGGTATGCAGCTACCGCACAGCACATCTTAGAAGATTAAGAATTGGAAAGCTAAGATTGAGGAAGACTAAGTTAGAAAATCAATAAACGACAGCCATAAAAAAACCGACCCTGAGGTCGGTTTTTTTATATTTGGAGCGGGAAACGAGATTCGAACTCGCGACCCCAACCTTGGCAAGGTTGTGCTCTACCACTGAGCTATTCCCGCTAAACTTTCTTAAACTCTGCGAGTGGTCGCGGCGACCCTCTATCAACTTCAGCAAGGTTATGTTCCACCACTGAGTTATTCCCGCAGTCTTACTTATTACTTAACATTTTTACTTCCAAACATCGGTCTGGTGAACCCATGTCTTTTTAATTTGGAGCGGGAAACGAGATTCGAACTCGCGACCCCAGCCTTGGCAAGGTTGTGCTCTACCACTGAGCTATTCCCGCAGACTTACTT
>JAHLFI010000148.1 GCA_018883865.1 Candidatus Oceanisphaera merdipullorum | reverse complement strand
AGATGTCAGGTCTTATTCTTCGCGGTTATTACTGGCCAACATAATGTCGCTCACCTTAGTCAGCTGTGCCATCAGGCGGTTAGCGTGGGGTGTAAAGCTGGCTAATTCGGATTGTGATAATACTGCTGCTTGAGGCATATCGACCGTTTTCGGGTCTTTGTGCACGCCATTGACTAAGAACTCATAATGCAGATGCGGTCCCGTTACCCGGCCGGTGGCGCCCACGGTACCAATTTGTTGTTCCTGTTTTACCTTCTCCCCTCTATTCACCATGCGCTTATGTAAGTGCAAATATTTGGTGATATAGGTACCGTCGTGGCGGATCACCACATAGTTGCCATTAAACGGGCTAAAACCTGATTCCAACACCACGCCACCGCCAGCCGCCACTACTGGCGTGCCGGTGCGTGCCGCGTAATCGATACCACGATGCGCCTTGACCTGGCCAGTAACAGGGTGCAAGCGACGCGGATTAAAGTTAGAGCTAATGTGCGAAAAATTGACCGGGGCGCGCAAGAAGCTCTTACGCATATAGCGGCCTTGTGGCGAGTAATAATTGCCGTCTTTATGGCGAATGGCCTGATATGTCTTGCCTTGGTTGGTGAAGGCGGCGGCTAAAATATTACCGGAATTGACTAGGATTCCGTCTTTAAAATGCTGCTCATACAGCACGGTAAAGCTGTCATTGGCGCGAATATCTAAAGCAAAGTCCACGTCCCAAGCAAACATACCAGCCAAACTCATGATTTGGTTAGGCGTGAGTCCGGCACTGGCGGCGGCGTTCCAAAAGTTAGAACTCACCGTGGCTTGGGCAAACTCGGTGCGCAGCTCAAGCTCCTCACTTTCAATTTTCGAGCTTAAGCCACTTGCCGTTTGGCTGATCAGCAGGGTACGGCTGTTATCTAATGGAAAATGTAAGCTGTTAAAGGCGTTGTCTTCATCCAAGGTTACGGTCAGCTGCTTGCCGGGTTGGAGTTTGGCCAGCTCATCACTCACGCCCTTGAGCTGATTAATATCATGTAATAGTGTGGAAGGCAGGCCGCTGCGGGCAAAAATGGCCGATAAGGTATCACCACTGCGCACTTGGATGATGCGCTCGCGAGTCAGCGGTTGTGAGTCTACTTCTGCCGACTCTTCGATGTTGATTGCTAAGGCCAGCGGCTGTCGCTCGCCGAGAGTTTGGCTAACCAGTTCGGGGGCAGGGAGGGCGCGACCCGCGATGGCGGATTCAGAAGGTGCTAACGACAGCAGTGCGACCATTACACTCAACACCGAAATTGCCACTTTATGGGGGCGTGGAAATTGTTTGAAGCGTCTAATCATGAGGGGCCTAATGCTCATCCTTGAAAGTGTGAAAGATTTTACAGGCTTTCCAATTTATGTGCCATTCCAGTAATATGCTCGCCTTATTTTGTTTGGTTTGTCTACATAGCCATTTCGAGCGGCGAGCGTCTTATACTGGCGATTCGGAATCGCTATTTAGGTGCACAGCACAGGAGTATAGTTGTCATGTCCGAGCTAGAAACGGCACTGGCGGAAATTAAGCGCGGTGTAGAAGAAATTTTGGTTGAAGAAGAGTTGGTGGCTAAGTTAAAGCTGGGCCGGCCGTTACGCGTGAAGTTGGGCATGGATCCTACCGCTCCCGATATTCATTTAGGTCATACTGTAATCCTCAATAAACTGCGTCAATTTCAAGACTTAGGTCATGATGTGTTATTGCTGATTGGCGACTTTACCGCCCAAGTAGGTGACCCTAGCGGCAAGAACAGCACCCGCCCGCCACTCACGGCTGAGCAAGTGGCTGACAACGCTAAAACCTATGCGGAACAAGCCTTTAAGGTATTGGATGCCGACAAGACGCAAATCGTCTACAACTCCAGCTGGTTAGGCGAGTTGGGCGCCAACGGCATGATACAGCTTGCCTCTAAGCTCACGGTAGCGCGCATGTTAGAGCGTGATGACTTTAAAAAGCGCTACGCCGGCGGCCAGTCCATAGCAATTCATGAGTTCATGTATCCCTTGTTGCAAGGCTATGACTCGGTAGCATTAAAGGCAGACATTGAGCTGGGCGGCACCGACCAAAAGTTTAATCTTTTAATGGGTCGTGAGCTGCAAAAAGACGCGGGCCAACCGGCACAAGTGGTGATCACCATGCCGTTACTGGAAGGCCTAGATGGCGTAAAGAAAATGTCTAAGTCGGCCAATAACTATATAGGCGTCGATGAAGCGCCGAGTGAGATGTTCGGTAAAATCATGTCTCTGTCGGATGACATTATGTGGCGCTACTTTGAGTTATTGTCCCGCTTGAGCCTAGATGAAATTGCGAACCTAAAGCTACAAGTGACTGAGGGCACCAACCCGCGTGACATTAAAATCTTGCTGGCTAAGGAAATTATCAGTCGTTATCACGATCATGGCGCCGCCGAGCAAGCCCATGAAGACTTCGTGAATCGTTTTCAGAAAAACGCCATTCCTGACGACTTGCCTGAAGTGAACTTATCCGTTGAAGCTGGCGGCATGGCTATCGCTAACCTGCTGAAAGATGCCGGTTTAGTGGCTTCCACCTCAGAAGCGCTGCGCATGATCAAACAAGGTGCGGTTAAGGTAGATGGCGATAAGTTGGAAGACGGTAAGCTGGTGGTGGCTGCTGGCACAGCCGTGTATCAAGTGGGCAAGCGTAAGTTCGCCAAGGTGACCTTGGCTTAACAAGGCACTGGGAAGAGTAAAGCGTGAAGGGTAATCCTTACGTCGCAAAAAGGCCTCCAACAGGGAGGCCTTTTTTATGTCTATGCGCACGGTGTAGAGCTAAGCACACCGCTGATTTTTTCTTCGTCCCTCACCCGATCATCTATTCAGTGAAAACGCCGGCAGGGATAGGTGCCAACGAATGGCGGCTACGCGTAGGATAAAGGTGCCTAACATGCCAAATAAGGTGGCCAGCAGCGGCGTGATCCCCAGCGCCAAGGAACCGGTATAAAGAATGCCACCCAAGATACAGGCGGTGGCATAAATTTCGCGCTGTAACACCATGGGTATTTCGCGGGCCAATACATCGCGGATCATGCCACCCGCCACGCCAGTGATCACGCCCATTACCACTGCAACCATGCCGGACGTCCCGTGATTCAGAGCCTTGTCGGTGCCAATTATGGTAAAAATAGCCAAACCAAAAGCATCGGCTAGCGGCAATATATACCAAGGCAGGCGTCGCGGTAGTTTCGCTATGTATTGGCCCAATAAGGCGGTGGCCAAGATCACCCATAAATATAAGGTGTTCTCGGTCCAAAATACTTTATCGGCGCCGATAATAAGGTCGCGAATGGTGCCGCCGCCGATGGCAGTCACGGCGGCCAACACGATTACGCCAAAGCCGTCCATGCGCAAGCGTCCAGCCACCAAGACTCCGGAAAACGCGAACACAGCCGTGCCAAACAGATCACTCCAGTAAAACACCGTCTCAACCAAGGGCTCCATTCACGGTTACCTTCTTTTAATTAAATGGATTTTCAAAAACAGCGCCATTGTATAGAGGCGCTGAAATGAACTCAATTAGGGCGTGTTGGCGTGGCGCACGTCATTCATTTGTTCGCAAAGATGGCGAATACCTTGGGTGATGCGGGGTGTAAAACGATGCATCAAGTCGGCATCTACCGTCAGTAATTGGCGATTAGCGACGGCGGTTAATGCCGGCCATCGTTGCCAATGACTGAGTTCGGCTGTGTCGGCGGCCACCATCACGTCTGGATTTAGCGCCAAGACTTGCTCCGCGTTCACTTGCGGGTAGGGCGCAAGGCTGTCGGCCATGATATTGATGCCTCCACATACGGTGATGGCTTGGCTTACCCAAGTGCTGCCATTGGCAGACATCAGCGGCACTTCGGCGATTTGATAAAACACGGTAAGCGGCGCGCGGTCTTGATACTCGAGTTTCAGCTGGGCTAGCTCTTGTTCGTATTCGCTGATCACTAATGCCGCTTGTGCTTGATGACCGGTTAGCTCACCTAGTTGTGCAAGCTCTGTACTCAAATCGGCGAGGGTGGCGGGAGCCGAAAAAAATACCGGCATACCTAGCTGTAGCAAGGGGGCCACTTGGCTTTGGGCTGAGCCCCAGGCCACAATTAAGTCTGGCGATAACGCCAAGATACGCTCGGTATTTAAAGATCTATAGTTGGCCACTTTGGGTAAGATTTTGGCGCCGGCGGGATAGTCACTGGACTCGTCCGTTGCTATTACTTGCTCTCCGGCACCTATGGCAAACAACAGTTCGGTAATGTGCGGCGCCAAACTAATAATGCGCTGGGCAGGCTTGGTTTTGGGCTCAAGGGGAGTTTGCAGCACAGTTGCGTGAGCCGCTGTGCTGAGTAATGCCGTGATGAGGAGGGAGTAAAACCAAGTGACTTTGGACTTAATATTAATCGTCATGAGTCCATTAACCATTTACTAAAGGAATGAGCATTAAGGCCCAGGCGATAGACAGCCAAAATAATAAGGTCATCACCAGTCGCCATAAAATGGCACGGGTGGCGGCTTCATTAAGATATTGCTGGCTGCCTAATTTGGGATAGTAATCCGTAGCCTCGGTATAACGCCTTGGCCCGCCTAACCCCACATTTACGCCACCGGCCACCACGGCTAGTAAGCGACCACTTGCAGAAAACGCCCATAAGCGTCCTTGAGGCCAAGCCTTAATGGCGCGTATTGAGCCTGGATAAATCAGCAAACTGACCGCAAAAATTTGAAAGGGCAGCCAAGCTAGGGTGCGATAAGCCAAGGAGGGAAACCACCCAAAGGCGCGCCATTCGACCAACTTGTGGGGCCAAGCTTGCGCCGCGTAGCGTAGCACGCCAAACAACAAGGCGGCGTAAATACCGGCCGTTAAATACCAAACCAATAACGCAAAGTCGGCGGCGAGGCGCAGTATGGCCACCTCGGCCACGGTTTTATACAAACCTAAGGGTGACAGCGGATCGGTTTGGCGCAAGCATAAGGGGGAGAGCGCCAAGCGTGCTAACGGTTTGCTGTTTGCACCCTGGCGCATGACGGTGGGCAGCGCTCGGCTGAGGCGGCCCATGTCTAAGCAGCACCAGAGTAATAACGGCTCCAGCAAATGTGGCCAAGGAGACAACACAGCTAGCGCCCAATACGTCGCTGACACTGGCAGCAGTATGCATATTAGCGCGCCGCTGCCCGCGCGTTTGAGATAACGCGCGCTATAACGCTCGCCATTTAAACGCTGACCTAGCAACTGCAACCCTTGGATTATCAGCTGTTGTACCCGAGTCGCGGGCAGTATTAGGCTGAGCACTACACTCAAGGTGAGCAAGATGACCGGCTGTTCGAGCAGCGACAGAGTTAGCATGGCGAGTCTGGCTTAGTTTGGCAGGCGAGCGAGCATGGCTTGCACCATTAGGGATGAATGCGCTGCGGCCACCTCTAAAAATGCTTCGAACGACTCGGCTTGTTCTTTACCGGCAATATCAGACAGCGCACGGACTACCACAAAAGGCACGCCAAATTGATGGCAAACTTGGGCAATGCCCGCCGCTTCCATGTCGCAGGCTTTCATCAATGGAAACTGAGAGACGGCCTTTTGCAGCTGGTCTTCGCGGTGCATAAACTGATCACCGGTACAAATAAGGCCTACCGCGGAATTGATATCCTTCTGCTCGGCCAGACAGGCCTCTGCCAAGGCGATAAGCGAGCTATCTGCGAGAAAAGCGGCGGGCTGTTGTGCCATCTGGCCTATCTCGTAACCGAAGGCGGTCACGTCTACGTCGTGAAAGCGCACTTCACTGGACACAATAACATCACCCACTTTAAGGGCAGGATCGAAGCCGCCCGCTGAGCCGGTATTAATCACGGCGCTGGGCGAGAAACGCTCCAGTAATAAAGTGGTCGCGACACTGGCGGCGACTTTGCCAATACCCGAGCGCGTAATCACGACATCTTGACCCGACAGAGTGCCTTGATAAAATTCGCAGCCCGCTACGGTAATGGTGTGGGTATTTTCTAATTTGGCACGAAGTACGGCAACTTCCTGCTCCATGGCGCCAATAATGCCGATAGTCATAAAGGGTTCTCTCGCAACGAA
>JAHLFI010000147.1 GCA_018883865.1 Candidatus Oceanisphaera merdipullorum | reverse complement strand
CGTCTATCTTCGTCGGCAGCGTCAGATGTGTATAAGAGACAGGGCTGTGTGGCAGCGGTCTGTGTTTATCCGCGCTTTATTGAGGTAGCTAAACACACCTTGCAAGCACTGAATGTGAGCGAGCAGGTCATGATAGCCACTGTGGTTAATTTCCCTTACGGTGTAGATAGCATTACGCAAGTGGAGCAAGATATTAACGTCGCCATTGCAGCGGGCGCGCACGAGATAGACTTAGTGCTGCCTTATCGGCAACTGATGGCCGGCCATAGCGAATTTGCGCAGTCCATGGTGCAAGCGGCCAAGGCGATTTGTGTTGAGGCGAGCATGATGCGCTTGCCTTTAGATAAACCCATCTTACTCAAAGTCATTATTGAAAGCGGCGAGCTGGCTACGGGCACGCTTATTACTCAAGCCAGTAAACTGGCGATTGACGGCGGTGCTGATTTTATTAAAACCTCCACCGGCAAGGTGGCGAGAAATGCCACTTTAATGGCCGCCGAGCTGATGCTCACCGCCATTCGCGATAGCGGCAAAAATGTAGGCTTTAAAGCCGCCGGCGGCGTGTGTACCACGGCAGAAGCCCTGCAGTATTTACAACTGGCGGCGAGTATTATGGGCAAAGATTGGCTAACGCCGGTTCACTTTAGATTGGGCGCTTCGGGTTTATTAACTCAGCTGTTAAGTGCTCTAAAAGATGAAACATGAGTCTGATAAGTTAGGTATTTATGACTCCTACCCTTTACGCCTCATCCCTAACGATCCCAAATACTGTACATAAGGAAAGATATGAAACGAGCCATTGTATTAGTACTCGACTCTTTTGGTATTGGCGGCGCGCTCGATGCGGCCGAGTTTGGCGATCAGGGTGCTGACACCTTAGGCAGCATTGCCTTGGCCTGTGCCGAGGGCCGAGCCGAGCTTAATGATGTAAGTACGGGGCGGCATAGAAGTGGCCCTTTGCAGTTACCGAATTTAGCCAAGTTAGGCTTGTTTCATGCCCACCTTGCTAGCACAGGCCACATGGCCGCGGGCGTGAGCCTGCCTGAAACCGTAATTGGTAGTTATGGCCATGCTCAAGAAATATCCTCGGGTAAAGACACGCCCTCCGGCCACTGGGAGCTTGCTGGAGTGCCGGTATTGTTCGACTGGGGCTATTTTTTAGATAAAGAGCAGAGCTTTCCTGCCTCTTTGGTGGCAGATCTTATTGCCCAAGCTCACTTGCCCGGCATTTTAGGCAACATCCATGCCTCCGGCACCACCATTCTCGAGCAACTGGGCGAGGAAAGTGTGCGCACAGGCCTGCCCATTTGCTATACCTCTGCCGATTCGGTATTTCAGATTGCCGCCCATGAAGAGCACTTTGGCTTAGAACGTTTATATGACGTGTGCGAAATAGCTCGTGAGCTGTTAATGCCCTACAACATAGCGCGCGTGATAGCGCGTCCCTTCTTAGGCGAGAGTGCTGAGGATTTTGCTCGCACCGGCAATAGACGCGATTACAGTATCGAGCCACCGGCCGCGACCGTATTGCAAAAGCTGGTGGATGAGCGCCACGGCCAAGTGGTGTCGATTGGTAAGATTGCCGATATTTATGCCAACTTTGGCATCACTAAAAAAGTAAAAGCCACCGGCACTTATGCCTTGTTTGATGCCACTTTGGCTGAGCTGGCGCAGGCGGGCGATAACACCTTGATCATGACCAATTTCGTCGATTTCGACTCCAGCTTTGGCCACAGGCGCGACATAGCTGGTTATGCCGCCGAGCTAGAAGCCTTCGATCGTCGCTTGCCGGAATTATTGAGCGCGCTTGCGCCTAACGATCTCTTGATCCTCACCGCCGATCACGGCTGTGACCCTAGCTGGCCTGGCACAGAGCACACCCGCGAGCAAGTGCCGGTGTTGTGCATAGGTGCGCGTTTGCAAGCCGGATCGCTTGGCCAGCGCGATACTTTTGCCGATGTGGGCCAAAGCTTGGCGCAATACTTCGGCACCAGCGCCATGGATTACGGCAAGTCGTTTTTAAACGATTAAGAATCTCGCCCAGCAGACAGTAATTTTTTAACTGGGCGCTATTTTTAAATTTTCTATAGGAAATAATAATGGCCACACCTCATATTAATGCCGAGCGGGGCGATTTTGCTGACACCATTTTAATGCCCGGCGATCCGTTGCGCGCGCAATACATAGCCGACACTTTTTTGACTGATGTAAGGCAAGTGAATGAAGTGCGCAATATGTTGGGTTTTACCGGCCGTTATAAAGGCCGCGCGATATCGGTAATGGGCCACGGCATGGGCATACCCTCGGTCTCTATTTATGCCAAAGAGTTGATCACCGAATTCGGCGTGCAGACCTTGATCCGCGTGGGATCCTGTGGCGCAGTGCGCGACGATGTGCAGCTTCGGGATCTGGTGATAGGCCTAGGTGCCAGTACTGATTCTAAGGTAAACCGCATGCGCGTTATGGATCACGACTTTGCTGCACTGGCGGATTTTGATTTGGTCAGCCATGCAGTAGCGGCGGCCAAAGCCTGCCAAGTGCCGGTTAGGGTAGGTAACTTATTTACGGCAGATTTGTTTTATTCGCCGCAACCTGAGTTATTCGAGCTGATGAAGCAATACGGGATTTTGGGTGTAGAGATGGAAGCCGCGGGTTTATATGGTGTCGCCGCGCAATACGGCGCGCGCGCCGTGACCTTATGCACGGTCTCGGATCATATTCTGCGTAAAGAAGCGTTGAGTTCAGATGAGCGGCAAAACACCTTCAACGACATGATAGAAGTAGCGCTGGAGTCTGTTTTATTGGGGGATGTTCGAAGCTGTTCTTAGCTATTAGTTAACGCCAATCTGAGCTCTGGTCTTCGGTCGCAACCTGAAATGAAAATGCTTCGCTGTACCTGAACGCTGTTTGCCATTAAGGCCAAGTCACGTAACACCTTACAAGGTAAACTCGACAGTCAATACATCGCCTTCTTTCCCAGATGGATAATCTTCTGGCAGGTGATGTATTGCCCGACAAACGAATCGGGAAATGTTTCGGCATAAAAGCGTGCGGCGTCTTAGGCACCGTTCTCGTACCAAAGGCAGATAATATTTTTGCTATATTGTCATGTCATCCCTCAGTTGAGATTAGAACTTAAGGCGTTCAGCATAGGGTATTCTCGATTGTGCTCTAATGTTTTAATCTGCCAACCCAGATCAGCTATTGGCAACAGACAACCGAGCAGTTATACAGCAATAAGCATCATTGCTGCCTAGTCCGCAGTTGCCAATACAGTACCATCGAAACTTAACGCATTACTTGGCTTGTTGTTCTGTATACAAGAAGGCTTTATCAACACTATTCTTTAACCGCTATGTGCCGGTTTAACGAAATGCTTGATGCTGAATAATATACCAATACGCTTTGCTAACAGTCGTTTATGCAAGCACACCTCAAACTATAATCGTGGAATAAATTCTTATAATAACGCTATGGTAGAAATAAAAACTCGGTGGCTGATTGCAATCGCTAGCCAAAATTACCATTAAGTTCACTCGAGCCCTTCAAGTCAGTCGTTTGGCGACGAAGAGCAGATGTTTAACGATGATAAAAAACACTGAATTAAAGACAGCCGTAACCATCCAAAACGGTTGCAAACCATAGTTAATTAATTAGAATTGGCGCCCATTATTTTGCTGCATTTGAGGGTATACCCTCACACTACCATTCTCGGTTTGCCATCCCCATATTACACGTTATTTCCGGCTTGCCCTCCAACAACAAAAACATGAGATTCTGTATGAATCATATTTATCGCCTTGTCTTTAATCGCGCTCTGGGCACTACTCAGGTCGCTTCCGAAACCACTCGATCGCGCGGAAAAACGAGCCATAAAAGACAGTTCAGGAAACTGAAAACCTGCCTGCAAACTCAGGGGCTGACCATGGCCGTCGCCGCCTTGGTCGGCTTTTCGATACCCACTTTGGCAGATACGTCATTGACTACCGGTGGCGAACAAACACTGGTTCCTGCAGACGGCACATATACCCTACCGGAGGGCCAAACCATCACCGCCAGTGCTCAGGCCGATAACGGTGGTTCAGGTAGAGCTGCACTCACTGGAGAGGGCTACACACTGACCAATGATGGCCAGGTCTTTGGCGGCCAGGGCGGCAGTGGTGGTAACTCATCAGTGGGCTTCGGCGGCAACGGCGGTGCCGGCGGTGCAGCCGTTAGCGGCAGTGATTTTGAGCTGCACAATTCGGGCACGCTTACAGGTGGAAAAGGTCAGAGTGGTGGTAACGCCTTATCGTCGGGCATCGGCGGCAACGGTGGCAACGGTGGTGCTGGTGTGAGTGCGACGGGCGGGGTAACGATTTCTAACTCTGGCACTATTTTTGGTGGTACTGAGGGGGGTAGTGGTCACGGTCCGATTCGCGGTAGTGCCGGCTCTGCTGGAGACGCTGTCTCTTTTTCTGGCGGCGGTAATACTTTGATACTGCAAGACGGTTCGAGCATCAGGGGGAATATTAAAAGTACGAGTGGCACCATGAACGGTGGCGACGCATTGATATTGGAGGGTTCGCAAAGTAACACATTGAGCATGTCTGGGGTGAGTGGATTTGCAAGCTACACCAAGCGGGGCACTGGCAACTGGACTCTGGCGGGCACACCCGCGCCCACCATTGTTACTACCATTGTCACAACGCCTCCTGATCCCATCTTCTGCACATTCCCTGGTATGGGTATGTGTAACGATGTTGAAACTCCAGTGTATACGCCCACGCCGAGTGTGACCTCTTGGGATATCCAGGGCGGCACCCTGAATGTCAGCACCGACGCTAGTCTCGGTGATATGAGTGGCGGCCTGACCCTGTCTGGCGGTACCTTGTTGACCTCGGCAGACTTTACCAGCGCACGTAATATCATAATCACAAGTAACAGCGCTATCAACAATGGTGGCCACAATGACGCTTTCTCAGGCGTGATCTCCGGCAATGGTGGTGTGACCTTTGCCGGCTTTGGCACCACAACGTTGTCGGGTAGCAATACCTACACAGGAGCGACAATTGTTTCTGCTGGTGCGCTCAAAGCCGATGCCGCGAATACCTTCGCGAGTTCTAGTGCGATGACAGTGGCATCTGGTGCGACATTGAATCTGAATGATCTCAATCAGCAAGTTGGCTCGCTGGCCGGCGCCGGCAATGTTGCGTTGGGTAGCGCCGTATTAACGGCAGGTGGCGATAACAGTAGCACGACGTTCTCTGGAGCAATGGCAGGTAGCGGCGGTGTAACTAAAGTCGGCACCGGTACCATGACGCTGTCGGGCACCAACACGTATACCGGTGCGACCACTATCAAAGACGGCACGCTGTCGGTCAGTTCAGATGCAAATCTGGGCAACGGTGGCGGACTGGCATTGAACGGCGGCACCCTGCTGACCACGGCTGATCTGAGCAGCGCACGCGATATCGCGCTGTCGGGCAGCAACACCATCAACAATGGTGGCCACAATGACACTTTCTCAGGCGTGATCTCCGGCAATGGTGGTGTGACCTTTGCAGGAAAAGGCACAACCACCTTATCGGGCCGGAATAACTACACAGGCGCGACAACTGTCTCTGCGGGTACACTCGCCCTGACGGATACTGCGGAGCTAGCTGGGTTGACCACAATTCAAAGCGGCGCCACGTTGCAGGCGAATTCTGCCAGTATTGGCGGGATTAGCAACGAAGGTAGCGTAGCGGTAGGCGCCGGCAAAACCCTCAGGCTAAGTGGCGATTTCACCAACACCGGCACCTTCACCACTGCCGTGGCGGGCGATAACAACTACGGCAAACTCGATATCATGGGCACCGCGACGCTAGAGGGAACGCTGGCCGTCGATGTGCTCGGTAGCCCGAACCTGACGGTGCCCGGTAAATTGGCCAGTGTCATTCATGCAAACAACATCAGCGGCACCTTCGCC
Source organism: Candidatus Oceanisphaera merdipullorum (assembly GCA_018883865.1). GTDB lineage: Bacteria > Pseudomonadota > Gammaproteobacteria > Enterobacterales > Aeromonadaceae > Oceanimonas > Oceanimonas merdipullorum. The sequence goes on along the minus strand of JAHLFI010000147.1, from coordinate 2,696 downwards.
CGGGTGACCGACAACAGCACGCTGTTTGACTTCTCCGCCACTTACAGCGCCACCGATGTGGGGCTGAATATCGCAGCGGATAATATTAATGGCAGCGGCCCGTACACGCTGGTAGAAACCATAGTGCAGCGCTACGACAACAACCCCGCCTTGGCGGCGGCACGGGCGCTGGGGCATACCTTTGCCAGCAATCCCAGCGGTGAGCTGGCCAGCCTGTTTATTCCGCTAACCAGTGAAGCGCAGGTGAATAACGCCGTCAGCCAGACCTTGCCACTGCTAGTCGGCGGCTCGCAAGTGGTCACTACTGGTGTGCTGTCCAACATTAATCACCAAGTGCAGACGCGCATGGCTGCGACTCGCGGCCTCTCGTCCGGCGACGGCTTTTATGGCGACCAGACCCTGTGGCTGAAACCTTTCGGCTCCTGGACTGAACAACAGGATCGCCATGGCGTGTCCGGTTTTGACGCCAACACAAGCGGCTTGGTGCTGGGTACCGATGGCAGCGTGTCCGATATCACCCGAGTAGGCCTAGCCTTTGCTTATGCGCACACCGATGTGAACGGCAATGCCGGTATTGCTGTTAACAACGCCGATATTGATACCTATCAGCTGCTCGGCTACGGCAGCCACAGCCTAGATGCGCAAACCGAGTTGAACGTCCAGATCGGTCTCGGTCAGAACCGCAACCAAGGCCAGCGCAGCATCGAGTTTGCCAACAGCACCGCCAAAGCAGACTACGACAGCCACGCGTTCACGCTTGGTACGGGTTTAAGCCGCACCTATTATGTGCTGGGCACAGCGACCCAGTTCACGCCGTCGGTGCGCGCCGACTACAGCTGGATTCAGGATGAGAGTTACACCGAAACCGGTGCCGGCGCCCTTAACCTCCAAGTGGATAAACGCAGCACAGATGCCTTGGTGACCGGGCTGGATGGCAAGCTGACCCAGACCTTCGGCGCTGCCACCATACTGAGCGCCAATCTGGGTGTGGGCTACGATCTGTTGCAAGATCAAGCCAGTATCACTAGCACCTATGCGGGCGCACCCGGTGTGGCCTTCACTACCGAAGGCATAGATCCCAGCCCGCTCCTACTACGTAGTGGTCTGGATCTGAGTCATCAGGTGACCGATGCTCTGGAGGTATCGGCGCGTTACGATGTCGAGCATCGCAGCGATTTTCTTAACCAGACTGCCAGCGTAAAAGTACGCTGGGCCTTCTAGATTATGGCAGTACTGAGCAAGGCCGTGGGGGCGACTCCACGGCCTTTTTAGGTATTGGACTTCCCCAACGTACTAGACACTCCTTAAGTTAAAATGAACCTTTAGGAAAGTGCAATGATAAGACTCGGTACTCTTGCATCTAAAGCTGAAGTCAGCAAACAGGTCACTGAACGAGATTATTCTGTAAATATGCCTGTTCGTCGGTCTTTCCGTTAAGGAAATTAAGCCTTGTGGGAGTTGCTGCCTCAGTTTTGATTTAGGAAACAACGCCAATTTCTATAACCAAAATCATTGAAGGAGAGAAAGTAACTTTAAATAGAATCACCATAGTGTGGGAAGAGACAGTAGGTATTGTCGGAACCGACCGTCAAATGCCATGGTCAACAAAGGCTGCTGCAATGTTGACACTTACGCTATCCATAGCGCGCGTGGGCGCCAATTTTGTATGCCTATGCAGAATAATAGGCCCAATAATAAACCGGATCCTCGGCACTGTGGGAATACCAATAAGTGACCACCCTCGCCGTATTACACTGCTACCAAAATGAATTAAAGCTGCCTGACTGATGCTTATTTAACATGGGCGGCTCGTTAGGACCTGCTTGTTAGGACCGGAACTCCATGAAGGCTACTTAGATTGAGGGCTCGAGGCTATTTCACGCTTACGAGTAGTCGAAAGGGCTCAGCCTCGATTGCGCGCATTAATTGGCCGACCAGAATCTCATATTGCCGGGACTGCGTGGTGAAAGAGAGCTCTTGGCGTGCATCGGCAACGTCAATGACGGTAACTAGGGTGTTTGCGCCCTCGAGCACTTGGATCTTGGCCTGCTGATTTGCGCCGGTACGCATGAGGTAGCAGATCACATCGTCTGGTGGTGCTTCACCCTTAATTTCCACAGAGGTCGCGCCGGGCGCGAAGCGTATTTCAGTACATTCTTCAGCGGCATATGCGCCAAAGGACAGCATGCAGATGCCGAGCATCAGGTTCGACAAGCTTCTCATGACATTTCTCCCATAAAGCGGTGACCAAGCCGATTTCTTTTCTCATTATGGTAGACAAACAGTAACTGTGCGGGGATGGCAGGACTGAGAGGGTGCGTGATAACGAAAGGCATTCCGATAGCGACAGAACGATTTATCGTGCAGCGGCTACTTTGCCGTTTTGGGATGTCGACTTTTTTGAGGCATTGAAGACTAAATCCTGTAAAAAAACCACATAAACAATAGCTTAAGTCGCATTACAACGACGCCATTTCGTTAGAAGAGGCAGCAGGAATTGTTGTAACCAACCGTGAAATGCCATGGACGGCATTTGCCGAGCGTGTATGGGCGAGCTTGTCTCGCCGTGACGAATCGTTTGAGCCTGACCGAATATCCAGTGAATATTCGCAGTAGGCTCAAACGATGAGTGCCATTACATTAGCGTCGGCGTAAACAATCCTGCTGACTGCTGACTGCTGACTGCTGACTGCTGA
>JAHLFI010000146.1 GCA_018883865.1 Candidatus Oceanisphaera merdipullorum | reverse complement strand
CGATCCGGCTTGGCTTTATGCAGTAGCGCATTGAGGCCAATTTGAAAAGGCAGGCCGGAGACACAACATAAGCAGCCGCCGGGAATTTCTTTGATAGTGGCGCCTTGTTCGGTTAACAGGGCCCCATCTATGCCAACCTCGCCAAACTCATTCACTAAAATCGCCCAGCGTTCATGCTCTGGTTTATTGGCTAATAAATGGCGCAGCAGTGTGGTTTTGCCGGTGCCGAGAAAGCCCATGACGAGGTGGGTAATAACAGCAGTGCTCATAATTATGTCCGCTAGTGTCCGCAATGTTTTTGTTATTTTATAACAAAAGATGCGGGCTTGTCATACAAACCCGCATCTAGCGGTACTGCATCCGCTGTCAGCTGCCAGCGGATGGACAAACTGCACGGCTCTTGTCTGCTTTGTCTGTTACTGACGGCTGAAAGCTTATCGCTGACAGCTGTAGTTAAGGTTGTATCAGCGCTCGGCCCTTGAGTTTGCCGTTTAGTAAATCTTGGGCCGCCGTAATGCTTTGCTCCAGTGTGTAAACCGCTGACTGCTCTTCAAAATCTGCAGGTAGGCTGGTCTGTAGTCGCTGCCATGCGCTAATACGCTGCTCTTTTGAAATATATACCGAATCGATACCCAGTAATTGCACGCCGCGCAAAATAAACGGCATGACGGTGGTATTTAACGCCACGCCACCGGCGAGGCCGCAGGCGGCAACGGCGCCGTGCATTTTGGTTTGGCTCAAAATTCTGGCCAGAGTACGGCCGCCTACCGCATCTATGGCACCGGCCCAGCGCTGAGATTCTAACGCTGCTGGCTCTTTATCAAACTCGGTGCGCTCAATAACTTCGCGGGCGCCCAGCTCTCTTAGCCAGTCGCTGTGCTGTGGGCGGCCAGTTTCGGCATGTACTTCAAAACCGGCTTTGGCCAGCAGTCTTACGGCTACGGAGCCCACGCCACCGGTAGCGCCGGTGACCAGAATAGGTCCTTGGTCGGGTTTAATACCCGCATGCTCCAGTGCCATTAGGGATAATATGGCGGTTAAGCCGGCAGTGCCGATGGCCATGGCGCGCTTGGTGCTCATGGTGCCGGGCAGTGGCACTAGCCATTCACCTTTAACGCAGGCTTTTTCTGCCATGCCGCCCCAATATTGTTCACCCACGCCCCAGCCGGTGAGAATAACTTCGTCGCCAATGCTGTGGTCGGGATGGTCTGAGGTCAACACAGTGCCGGCAAAATCGATACCGGGCACCATGGGCCATTGGCGAACGATTTTACCTTTGCCGGTAATGGCCAAGGCATCTTTATAATTGAGGCTGGAATAGTCGACTCTTACTAGTACGTCGCCTTGGGTGAGCTGGTTTTCGTTAAGGCGCTGTACGCGAGCGAGTGTGTCTTTACCGGATTGTTCTAACAGAAGTGCATTAAACATGATCTTCTCCTCGCAGTATTTTCTATCTCTCAGTGTAAGGCGCAGATGCGCTATTACCATACTGCAACGCACAAATTTGTGATGTTGTGCATTTGGTAAGCTCAGATCGTGATCTGGATCTTTAAGTTGAATGCCGGTTGGGCTTAAGTAAACCTTGATTGAGTGCTAATGAAGCTAACAATAAGGCGCCGCCTAAACTTAAGCGCAGCAAGTCTGCTTCTTGGCTCCAAATCAACAAGTTGATCAATAAACCAGCGGGCACTAGAGCGTTGTTCATGATCGCCAGTATGCCTGCATTCACTAAAGTCGCGCCTTTATTCCATAAAAAATAACCTAAGCCAGAAGCGCCCAAACCGAGCCACAGTAATATGCCCCATTGCAGGTTAGTGCTGGGATAAAGTGCGCTACCCAAGAGCCACCAAGCAGGCAAAGCCACACTTAAGGCACCCAGATAGAAGTAGCCAAAAAGTTTGTATTGCGGTGCAGCAGGCTGATAACGTTCCAGCAGTACCTTGTAGCCCACCTGACCCAGTGCAAAGCACAGATTCGCTCCTTGTACTACCGCAAAACCCAGCCAGTAATCTTGGCTTAACGCATCGAAGCGGATCACCAGCGCACCCAAGACGGCGAGTACGGCGGTAAGTAAGTAACCGGGATTAAAGCGTTTATGCATTAGGTCGTAAATGAGGGTGACATAGATAGGCGTGAGCACGGTGAAAATCAGTACTTCTGGTACGCTGAGTAGCAAAAAAGACTGATAGTAGAACAAGTACATCAACCCCAGCTGCAGTGCGCCACAGCCCATAATGCCTAATGCCAATCTAGGCGGCTGGCGCCAAGATAAAAACGGCAAAAATAGTAAAGTGGCTAAGAACACGCGGCTAACGACCGAGAAGTAGCTATCTACGACACCGGCAAGATAAACGCCAATTAAGCTAAATGAGAAGGCCCACAATAGGGTAACGGCAACGAGATAAGGCATGAACTTAGGCTAAAAAGAGAAAAGATGGACGCAATAATAGCAAAAATGCCGCGCTAAGCGGGCAGCTTTAAGCTGTCAGTTGAAGAACACAACACACCATACTGTTGAGCAGGAGCGGCGAAACTCTCTCTATATTGACTAAGGCCAGTTACAAAATAAGGGCCTTTGTTTTCCACTCCACTCTTTACGCCTCTTGGTTTCTAAAAAATAGGCATAAAAAAAGCCGATGCAATACATCGGCCAGGGAACCATTAAAGGTGTGCCATAAAGGTATGACGTCCCTAAATAAGGTGGTAAATACCACACGCAGAACGGTAGGGCGTAAGCCCAAATAGGTTGTCAGCGTGATTACTTACGCCGCCAGACAGTCATTATTCTGTTGTTATTGCGCTTATCCAATTACCTCGAATAATTCGCTAATCGCAATAGACAGGCAGTACCCCCCATGATGCCACCGTGCCCAGAACCTTGATTGTCTTGCTTGCTAGATGAATTACTTCATCACACCGACGATAAACTTGTTTCAGAGGGGCATTCTATGGTCAGATAACTCATGTCAAAAATGAATTATCATCATAAAGCTATGGTTAATATCGATGGATAACTTATATCAAAGGCTAGATCTCAACTTATTGCGGGTGTTTGATGTATTGATGCATAGCCGCAATGTGACCCGAGCCGCCGAACAGCTCAACTTATCTCAGTCTACGGTGAGCCATGCGCTGGCTCGTTTGCGCCAAGCACTGGACGATCCTTTATTTGTCATGACGCGCAAAGAAATGCGCCCCACGCAAAGAGCGCTGGCGCTGGCGGCACCGGTGCGCCAATCCTTGATGTTGCTCGAACAAGGTATTCGCCAGTCTGCCAGCTTCGATCCTGCGGTGTCGGCACGCACCTTTCGTATTGCCGTGCCCTCATCTATTGAACATGGTGCCGTGCCCTTGTTGGTGAACCTATTGCATCAACGCGCGCCTGCGTGTCGTTTGGCGGTGACCGAGTTAGTGCATTCAGATTATGAAGATAATTTATCCCGCGGCGGCATGGATTTTGTGGTGGCTTTTGCCCGTGGCGATCATTTATCACCCCGGCTAAAAGTAGAGCCATGGTTTGATAATGCCATGGCGTGTTTATCGGCCGAAGGCAGTGGTTTGCCGGCGGTGTTAACTGCCGAACAACTGGTGAGCTGGCGCCATGTGTCTACTTCTACTTGGGGTCATAACCAGACCTTGGTAGAAAACTGGCTGAAGAAGAAAGGCTTAGAGCGACAGATTGCGGTGTGGGTGCCAAGCTTTGAGGCCTTGCCTAAGCTGCTGGCGACCGGTCGTTATTTGGCCATGGTGCCTGAGCTAATAGCGCGAGATTTTTGCCATTTTTATCCGCTGCAACAGCATCAATTGAGCGAGCCACTGCGCAGTACTTATGTACTGGCCCAGCATCCGCTCACCGAATTTGATCCGGCTTTGATTTGGTTTAGGCAATTACTAACAGAAGTAGGCGATAGCTTGCGGCCATCGCCTTAAGTGCGGTTGGTGGTGCTGGTTATTTTTTATTTTTCGGCAGGGGCACCACCAAGAGATCACAAGGCACTGTGTTCATCAGCTGGCGAGCAGAAGAAGTGAGCAGGCTCCAAAAGCTTTGTTCGTGGCCGCAGATCAGCAAGTCGATGCCGTGTAGCTCGACGGCTTCGTTGATTTTTAGCGCCAAATCGCCACAAATCACTAGTTTTTTCTCGACGGGATAGTCGATGGCACCAATGTAATCTTCGAGTCGTTGTTTAGCGTCCGCGATGACTTGGTCTTGAATATTGTCGATGTCGATATCGATCATTTCGGTATAAAGGTCTTTCAAATCCACGTCCACGTGGATGACAGACAGCAAGGCATTGTTGGCGCGGGCGCGATCTACGGCCTTGGCGATGACCTTGCGGTTATTTTCGGTCATATCGACCGCCGCCAGTATGTGCTTATATTGATAGGGTTCTGTCATGGCTGTTCTCCTTTTTCATAACACTAGCAATCCATTAATAGATAAAACGTGAGTTACTTAAAATTTAACACCTTTGAATTTCAACCTTTGGCAGCATAGGCTAAAACTTAGGCGATACACAAGGGCGAGCGCCTAGTCCAATGGTCTTATCGTGAAAAGTTAAGCGTAAGGTGTGAGGAGCAATACATATCGCACCTACTTTGGTTTTCGTTTTATTCTTTACACTTTACTACTCACGTTTTTTAAGCAATTCCGTCAACGAACCTATTTCCGATCTCAACTCAATAATCTCTTGCTGCAAATTCTGCAGATGAGCTTTCATTTCCTGAGGCTGTAAGCTTTTATTGTCGCTGTTGGGGACAGGGTCAACCGGCATTTTAGGCGTTAATAGCTGAGAGGCGACTAACCCAGATATACCGGCGAAAGCGGATACTCCTGTGATAATAACTACCGAAGAAATCAGCCTGCCGGCAGTGGTCACCGGATAAAATTCCCCATAACCCACGGTAGAAATAGTGACTAATGCCCACCAAATTGCATCTTCGGCGGTTTCAATATTGGATCCAGGCTCGCCGGTTTCGGTGATTAATACACCGATAGCACTGCCACCTACCACCACTACCAGTGCCAATAACAGTGAGGCTAGCATGGTGCTTTGATAGTGTTTGTGTAAGTGCCGTACTACCTGATTTGTGGCTCTTAGGAGACGTAATACCCTTAACACCTGAAAAATTCGAGCATAACGCAGCACTTCAATGACCGGAATAGAGGCAATAAAGTCAATCCAATGTATTTTTAAAAACTGCTTCTTATCGTCCGCGCTAAAGAAACTATAAAAGAAATAGCTTAATAGCAAGACGCAAATGCCGGTATCCAAGTGCAACAGCAATTGTCTTTGTTCACCAGCCAAGGGGACAAACTGTAGGAATATAATAATCAGCATCGAGAAGATGGAAAGTACCATGGTCGCCAGCTCGAAAGCGTTAGGCGGCAATAGACGTAAGTGTTTGTTCACAATAGCTCCAATGGATCGCATGGTGCTTAATTAAGCCAACAATATGGCCTAGTTAAGCTTTGCCTGTAATAAATAGCGTCGAGGGGTGTGCTGTAAGTCGGTAAATAAACCAAGTTGCACCTGATAACCGCGTTCTTCCAAGAATAAGACCTTATCTAATAGCAGCCACAATTCCAGTAAATAGCGGTAACGATGGCGCACTAATTCAATGCGCTTTACTAATAGCCGTCTCTTGGCGGCCCGCGCCAGCCAATGGTCTTCGTCTACCACAGCCGGCATAGGTAGATTTTTTTGGTGGCAAGCCCAGGCCGCGAAGTCGCTAAAGGTACCGCTGAGTAAACGTTTAGGAAAGCTGGGCAAGGGCAGGTAACTGGCGTTGCCGGTAAGACTTTGTTGCAACTCATCGAAGGCCAAGCGCCACGTGAGTTCGAGTTGGCGCAAGCGGCGTACCCGTTCGCCGCCAGTGACTTGTTGCTGCAAGGGTAAACGTAAACTCTGCTTATCCAAATGTAAGTCGTGTTGCTGGCCTGAGCGTGATAACGGCTGATAATGTTGAGCGGCAATGAGGTGGTAACAGCAGGGCGAAAGCGCCATTTGCTGAGTGCTCGCGGCGGCGGCGTGAGTGAGAAAACGTAAATGCAATTCGCCGCAGGCATGTAAGGCCACCGCTACTTGTTGCGGCTGAAATAGCGCCGCCGCTTCAGGTTTAAGTGCATCGGCACACACAAATTGATGGGGCAGTTGCAGCTGGTCGGCCAACGCTTCGCCTTGAGCGCACAAATCAGCATCCCACTCTAGACTGGTCACTGGTGCGCCTTGTTGGGCGAGTAGTCGACCTAAATGTCCTTTGCCGGCACACCATTCTAAAATTGGTGTCGCCTTGGTAAACGAATATATGCCGATATTGGCGGCAAAATCTTTGATTTGCGCCCATTTTCGGCCACCTATACCACTGCTCCAGCGTGGCGTTGCGTAATCGGGCGCACGTCTTAGCTCGGGTAATTGCACTGGCTTGGCGTTTAATAATTCGGGTCGCCATTGACCTAACCATGCCAGCGCCGCCGCGTCGTCTACATCAAGCGCGTCTAGCTCATCTTCATCCAACGCCTGTAAAGCCGCGGCCAATTCAGGCCAAGGCAGTTCGGTACAACCGAAAGGAGTCTGTTGCCAATCGTGGCGAGATAGCTGTAGCAGTTGGCTCAGCTGAAGGAAGCGGGTGGCATATAAACTCATGGACGGATTATAACCTTGTCAGTAAGTAGGGCATAGCTTGTCGGTATCGCATTCATGCACAAGATGTCGGCATAGCCGCCGCGCCGTGTGGACGGTAGAATAGCGCCTTTGTTAAGCGTGTGGAAAAAACATGAAAAGCTGGGATGTGATAGTACTGGGCGCCGGTGCCGCCGGATTAATGTGTGCTGCCGAAGCGGCCAAGCGTGGTCGTCGTGTATTGCTGCTGGATCATGCCAAGCGCATTGGTGGCAAAATATTAATGTCTGGCGGCGGGCGTTGTAACTTTACCAATTACCATATAGAGCCCAAAGCTTATCTCTGCCAAAACCCGCATTTCGTGAAGTCTGCCTTGGCCCGCTACACCCAGTGGGACTTTATTGGTCTGGTAGAAAAGCACGCTATTCCCTACCACGAAAAAACGCTCGGTCAGCTGTTTTGCGACGAAACGGCGCAAGATATCATAGATATGTTGGTAAAAGAGTGTAAAGACGCCGGTGTGACTATTAGCACGCGAGCTCAGGTGGGCGCGGTTACGCGTTTAGCGAACAGCGAAGGTGATGGCGAGATAAATGCGGAGTTTAGCGTGGTCACCGCCAGCGAGACTTATACTTGCCAGTCATTAGTGGTGGCCACAGGTGGCCTGTCTATGCCCAAAATTGGCGCCACGCCCTTTGGCTATCAGTTAGCCGAGCAATTTGGGTTAAAAGTGTTACCCACCCGCGCCGGTTTGGTGCCGTTTACCTTACAACCAGAAGACAAGGCTACGCTGGAAGCACTGGCCGGCGTGTCGCTACCTGTGGTGGCAGAAAGCGCCGATGGCACCCGTTTTAGCGAAAATCTGCTCTTTACCCACCGAGGTTTGTCGGGCCCTGCCGTGCTGCAAATCTCTTCTTATTGGCAGGCGGGCGAACACGTCTTGTTTGAGCTGCTGCCCGAAGGGTCATTGGCGCAAGGCATAGCCGATCACCCTAACCAAGAGCTGAAAACCTGGCTGGGCCATCAGTTACCTAAACGGCTAGTAGAGGCCTTGTTTCTGCGAGAAGAGTGGACGCGCACGAATATTACCAACAAGCCGCTGAAGCAATATGTACCAAAAGAAATTGCCGCCATCGAAGCCTTGCTCAGTAGCTGGGCCATTAAGCCCGGTGGCACCGAAGGCTACCGCACCGCCGAAGTGACTTTGGGCGGTGTAGATACTGATGAGCTGTCGTCTAAGACCATGATGGCAAAAAAAGTGCCCAATTTGTACTTTATCGGCGAAGTTGTCGACGTAACTGGCTGGTTAGGTGGCTACAACTTCCAGTGGGCTTGGAGCGCAGGCTGGTGTGCGGGGCAGGTGGTTTAAACTCGCAATAAGCCTTTTACTTAAACAATAACCGAAGAAAATTGAGCTGATAAGGGCGACTTAGCAGCTCAAGGGGCGACATTAATTTAAACCGCTATGGCCTAAGTGTTAGAGGCCAAGGAAGGTAAAGGGCTTACTTTCTTTGAAATCAGCGGT
>JAHLFI010000145.1 GCA_018883865.1 Candidatus Oceanisphaera merdipullorum | reverse complement strand
CGCTTAAGCTGCCTCCATGCGACGCTCGGCAAAGCCGTTGAGCGCCATGGACGGCGAGAGTGTCAACATTGCAGGAGCCTTTGTTGACCATGGCATTTGACGGTTGACCCCGACAATGCCCACGTCCTCTTCCGGTGATATTGAGCCAGCAGAGAGTACCAACAGCTAGCTTTGAGCCAAGTGGGAAGGTAGAGGGCGTCGGCGCAGCCGACCATCCGCGCCAAGGCCGATAAATGCTCCTGCCGTATCGGCATTCCCGCCATCCTTGGCGGTCAGATGGCGCGGCTTGAACCCTAATGGGCAGCTTGCTGCGTGTATCTTTGCTGGGTAATGGACCAAATATCCGGTGAATATTCGCAGCCATTATCCAGTAAAGATGGCCTTAATCTACGGCGAGTCGAAGGAGCGGTGCGCTCTGCCTGACATCGCCATTAAGCACAACAAAAAGATGTGACTAAGAGACAGGCTGTAAGCCATAAGCTATCAGACTAGATAAAAAGACATAGACCAACCCCAATGAAAAAGCCCCGTATCTGGAGATACGGGGCTTTTAGTTTTATCTTTAACTTACGGCTTCCAGCTTAAGGCTGCCGGAAGAGCTGCTATTGTCCTGCTATTTTCATCTCATCGATCAACACTGAGCCAGTTTTTAGGCTAGAGCGCAGTTCGGTATCTGTGCCCACGGCTTGAATGCCTTGGTACATGTTTTTCAGATTACCGGCTATGGTGATCTCTTCCACTGGATAGGCGATCTCGCCGTTTTCTACCCAAAAACCTGCCGCGCCACGGGAGTAATCGCCAGTGACGATATTCACGCCTTGGCCCATCATTTCGGTCACCAGCAAGCCGGTGCCCATCATCTTTAATAGCTGTTCAAAATTTTGGCCGGTGTTAGCGATATTCCAGTTATGAATGCCGCCAGCATGGCCCGTTAAGGGCAGGTTGAGCTTGCGCGCTGAATAGCTGGTTAGCAGATAGGTCTGCAGTTTACCTTGCTCGATAATACGGCGCTCGACGGTGCGCACCCCTTCGTTATCAAAGGGTGAGCTAGCCAAGCCCTTGGCTAAATGGGGTTGTTCGTGAATATCAAACCAATCAGGGAAAATTTGCTCACCTAACGAGTCGAGTAAGAAAGATGATTCACGATATAAGTTACCGCCACTGATGCCCATCACCAAGTGGCCAAACAGGCTGGCCGCTACGTCGGGATGAAACAACACGGGTGCACGCTGAGTGTCAATTTTGCGAGCACCCAAACGACCCAAGGTGCGGCTCACGGCTTCGTCCGCTACCTGCTCGGGCGTCCACAAATCGCTAAGGCTGCGGGCCGAGGTGTAGCCGTACTCACGCTGCATATCGCCATCTTGTTCACCAATCAGCACACAACTGATGCCAAAGCGGCTAGCAGCGTAACCTTTCACGAAACCATGACTGTTGCCGTAGACCTTAATACCCAGATTACTGGAGAAGCTGGCGCCATCTGACTGCTTAATACGTGGGTCGCGATTCAACGCATGCTGCTCACAACGTAACGCCAGCGCTATGCCATCCGCCGGCTCTAATTGCTCAGGAAAGCACAACTCTAGACTGGGCGCGTCCCAAGCAAGATCATCAATGGGCGCCAGACCAGAAAAAGGGTCGGGGTTGGTATAGCGAGAAATATCCAGCGCTGCCGCCACAGTGCGCGCGATGGCATCGGGGCGTAAATCAGAAGTAGAAGCCGAGCCTTTACGTCCATCACGGTACACGGCTATGCCCAGTGCGCCGTCTTTGTTGAATTCAATATTTTCTAGCTCACCATTGCGCGTATTCACCGCCAAACCGGTTTGGCGGCTAATTGACACTTCTGCGGTGTCGGCACCGAGGCGTTTAGCGCTCTCCAGTGCTTGCTCTACCGCCAGCTCAAGCTGGCGCTGTTCTGTTTGAATATCTGCTGGGGTCATAATAATTTCATTGGCTCAGTTTGCAGTTAGCATAACAGACCCCTGCGCGCCTTGGGAGAAGCTGGTAATATATATGTCAATGTACATTAATACGGAAATGCCTATGCGCCGCAAAGCCGATGCCCCAGAAAAAGATGAAGAAATCGAATGGGTCAGTAAGAGTGAAATGAAGCGAGAGAGCTTAGCCTTGCGCAAGCTCGGTGACACGCTAGTAAAATTAGAGCCCTTTGAGTTGGCTAAGGTGCCGCTCGATGAAGACTTAGCCGAAGCCGTAGAGCTGGCTCATAAGCTGCACGGTAAGCACGAAGGCTTACGCCGACACATGTCATATCTGGGCAAATTGCTGCGCTTGCGCGATGTGACTGATATTCAAAAAGCCTTAGCCGGCTTTGAACACAAAACCACGGTCGCCGATGTTAAATTCCATAAACTGGAATTATGGCGCGATCGATTGATCAAAGAAGGCGATAAGGGCGTGAACGCCATTATGTCTGAATACCGCCACTTGGATCGCCAAAAACTGCGCCAGCTCGCCCGTATCGCTCGCAAAGAGATGGCCGCCGGCCTTCCTCCTGCTTCTTTTCGCGAACTGTTTCAGTATTTGAAAGCAAACATTAAAGAAGAATAAGAGCAAGCTGTTAGCGGTAAGCTATCAGCCGTCAGAAAAAACAAAAAAGGCACCGCATCATCCGATGCTGTGCCTTTTCTTTCACTTACCGCTTATAGCTTACGGCTTAAAGCTGCCCGAAAGGCTTATTGCGTTCCACCCACAGTTAACTGATCGAGCTTCAGGGTCGGCTGACCCACGCCAACGGGTATGCTTTGGCCTTCTTTGCCGCACACGCCCACGCCTGCATCCAGCGCTAAATCATTGCCCACCATAGACACTTGACTCATGGCTTCTGGGCCGTTACCAATTAAAGTGGCGCCTTTGATCGGTGCCGTGATCTTGCCGTCTTCAATCAAGTAAGCCTCTGACGCCGAGAACACGAAGCGACCCGAAGTAATATCGACCTGACCGCCACCGAAGTTAGGCGCGTATATGCCCTTTTTCACACTCTTAATCATGTCTTCCGGAGAAGACTCGCCCGCCAACATATAAGTATTCGTCATACGTGGCATAGGCAGGTGCGCATAAGACTCGCGACGACCATTGCCTGTAGGCGCCATGCCCATGAGGCGAGCATTCAGCTTGTCTTGCATATAGCCTTTGAGAATGCCGTTTTCGATCAGCACGTTGTAAGCGCCAGGGGTGCCTTCATCATCGATAGAGATAGAGCCTCGACGATCCATCAGGGTGCCATCGTCCACTATGGTGCACAAGCTAGAGGCTACTTGCTCACCGATACGGCCGGCATAAGCAGAGGACCCTTTACGATTAAAATCGCCTTCCAAACCGTGGCCGACCGCTTCGTGCAGTAATACGCCAGGCCAACCCGCGCCTAACACCACCGGCATAGTGCCGGCAGGTGCATCTATGGCTTCGAGGTTTACTAGCGCTTGGCGCACCGCTTCTTTCACGTAGCTCATGGCTCTAGGCTGACCGTCGACCACATCTAAGAAGTACTCATAACCGGTACGGCCGCCACCGCCGCTGCCGCCGCGCTCACGACGACCGTTGCGCTCCACCAATACCGAGCAGTTAAGGCGCACTAAGGGGCGTAAATCGGTAGCCAAGGTGCCATCTGTAGCCAGCACTAAGATTTCTTCATAGACGCCAGAAATCGAGACGATAACTTGGCTCACAGCCGAATCTAGGCTGCGGCCGAAGGCATCCATCTGTTGCAGCAATTCAATTTTTTGCTCACGACTCAAGCTATCCAGCGGGTTAACGCCCATGTAGCGCGGCGTAATAATCTTGCTCTTACCCACTTTAAAACGGCCGTCGCCGCCCTTTTCGGCGATGCCGCGTGCCGCACTCACCGCTTGATCCAGCGCACTGGCGGTCAGCTCATCTGAATAAGCAAAGCCGGTTTTCTCGCCGCTCACGGCGCGTACACCCACGCCTTGTTCGATGTTGTAGCTACCGTCTTTTACAATACCGTCTTCTAATACCCAAGACTCGTGCACGCTGTTTTGAAAATACAGATCGGCAAAGTCTATCTGGTGGCGACTAAGGCGAGCCAATTGCGCATCTAACAGCGCCATGTCTAATTCGTTGGGCACCAATATGCTGCGGTTAATTTGTTCAATACTCATTACTTTCTCCAAACCGCGCTCAAGCGCGCATGTTGTGCCACCGGCATTTGACGACGAATCACTGCCAACTGTTCTGTATCTAAGGCCGCAGATACCAGCCCTTCACCTGTGGCTAAGCAGGTTTTAATCTCACCCCAAGGGTCGATAATCGCCGAGTGTCCCCAGGTCTGGCGCGCACCCGTTTCGCCGTAGAGGCCAGCCGCCACCACATAACATTGATTTTCGATGGCGCGAGCCTGCAATAACGGCAACCAATGCGCTTGGCCCGTAACCCGAGTAAAGGCCGCTGGCACCAATAAAATATCGGCGCCGCGCTCACGCAGCGCACCGTATAAATGTGGAAAGCGCAAATCATAACAGATAGACAAGCCTAAACGCCCGAACGGACTGTCCACCACCTTGAGTTCATTACCCGGAGCAAAGGTGTCTGACTCGCGATAGCTGCCCTGAGCATCTGCTACCTCGACATCAAATAAGTGCAGCTTATGATAATGGCTGATCTGTTGCCCTTGGTCGTTATACACCAAACTGCTGGCATGAAAGCGGGTGCTGTGTTCGATACGGGTCGGCATAGAGCCCACCACCAGCCAAATGCCATATTTTTTCGCCCAAAGGCTAAACTGCGTCTGAATCGGCCCCTCGTTTAAGGTTTCTGCATTATTTAATACCGCATCACGACAACCAAACACCACCGCATTTTCCGGCAGCAACACCAGTAAAGGCCGCTGACTCGGTAGCGTATCCAATAAACGATTAATGGTCGCCCGATTGGTGGACCAATCGGCAGTCGCCGCCATTTGTAAGGCCACTAACTCCATGAGCTGATCCTTATTTATGATTATTCCGACACTGCCATGCGTTTTTTATCTCGGCCCAACTCGATAACTTGGGGTGCGCTAATGGGTCCTGTTACCTGATAACGAATACGGGTAAACACATCCACTACCGGCCCTAATACCTTAGACAGCGCCAACACATATAACCCCGCCACCGGTGCCACAGCAAAGGCAGTCAATACCGGTAAGTTGCCGGTTAAATGCGGAGTGAGCTCCACATTATAATTAAGCTGTTCGGTAGCAAAATTTAGCTCACCTTGGGCCCGTAAATCACCGGCCGCGCCTTTTATCAATAAGTCTTTATTGGTTAATACCCCAGCTTGCAGTTGACCGCTGGCCGCTATGCTGTCGAAGTAAAAACCTTGGGCAAACACATCCCTAAAGTCTAAGCGCAGGCGGCGCATCACAGATTCTAAACTCAAGACAGACAATAAACCGGCACCCTTGGTCTTCAACTCGCGCAACACACCCGATCCGGTTTTTACCGCCAGCTCGCCGTTCATACTAGCAAGCTCTGGTTGCCAAGGCGGACTTAACCAACGCAACTTACCGCTTAGCTGTGCCGATGTGTCGCTAAAGGGGGATTCTTTGCCGAAGGCTTGCCATAAATGTTGCAGCGAAGAACTGCTGCTTTGCCATTCTAAACGACTGAGATTTACGCTGTTTTGCTGCAGCCATTGACCGCTGGCCTTAGCCTTTAATAAGGGTCCGTCTACCAGAAATTGGCTTAATTGCACGCCATTTTCTTTGGCCAACGGCTGTAAATCAAAGGTCACCTGACCAAAACCGACCTGCTGCCAACGGCAATCTTCACATTGAAAATGCAGGGCCGGCACTTGGGCTGGCGTGAGTTTAATGTCGGCTATCGGTGGCTTCGCAGCTGCGTTAGCGGCAAGTTGGACCGCCTGTTTATCTCCCAACCATAGCCGCTTAAAATTCGCCTGAATCGGTTTATTACCACCAAAGCTCAATTTACCGTCAACCTGCTCGGCCTTAATCACTAATTGCTCACGCCCTTGGTTATCGGGCGTGAGCACTAAGCTCAACTGATGGAAGGGCTGTTGCCACAATTGTGCACGGCTGGCATGCATCACCACCCGATAATGCTCTGGCCAACTGAAACCTGAGGCGCTGGCCTTGCCGACACTCTTGATAGGTTGAGCGAGACTGGGCAAGTCACCGAGCAAGGATACCCAATCATCAAGCACTAACTGAGGCACGCGTAATCCAATATCCAACGGCGGGCGCGGCAAGCTGACATTCACCCCGGCCCCCGCCGACAACCAGAGTTGTTCTATATTGGGTCCTTGCTTAGTAAAGCTAAGCTGTGCTGAACTTCGAATATGCTCGCCTACTTGCAGCGCGACCTTGGCTTGGTCCACTGTGCCCGTTACGCTCAGCTTGCTAGTGAGTGACTGTTGGCGAGTTTTATTAAAGGGCGCAGGTAAACCACTGGTCAAACCGGCTAAGGTGGAGTCGGCGTCAAAGACATAGTGCAGCGCACCTTGATGAGGCAAGGTGAGCTGCAACTGGCCGCGCCAATCGGCATTACCACTCAAAGGTTTCATTGCAGGATGCAAATGCTGCAGCTTTTCTGGCAGCATTTTCCCCTTAATGCCCAGCTCCACCTCATAGCCCTTAGCCGATTCTTTGCCCAGATAAGACAATTGCATGGGCTGGTCAAGCCAACTCGCGCTTAGGTCAGTAAATTTCGTATGTTGCTCATCAAACAGTAAGTGACCACTGACCTTGTTTAAGGGTAAATCCAGCGGCTTTACCCGCACGTCGTTGTTAGCAAAGTCCACTTGCCCCTTCACGGCCACGGCGCTACCACCTTTTAAGGGAATACTCAGCGCCAGCTGCGCATTTAGGGGGCCACTGACTTGCACTTGCTCCAGCGTTACACCTACCGAAGAAGCCAAAGGCGAATCTTGTAAATACTCACTAACGGCGCCACCCTCGCCGTTAATGTTTGCCGTCAGTTCCAGCTTAGACGTCTCATGCAGCGGCGCTATGTCGGCGGTAATATCGGTGGCATTCACCTTACCTAAGCGACCCGTCTTACCTGTCATATAGAGACCATCATTTTCAAATAACAGATCCAGACTCAAGTCAGTGAGCGGCAACCAATGAGGATCAAAGCGAAACTCGGCTTGGCGCAGTGGCACGCGAGCCTGAAAAATGCCGCTCTGATCTTTATAGGGAAAACCATTTAAGCGCCCATACCAGAGCACTTCCGCCCCCTTCGCCTGCCCCGCCACTATGGCGCCTTGTAGATAATCCACTAAGGCCGCGCCCATCACGGGCTCAGGAAAGTAGCGATAGGCTTCGCCGGCACGCAGCACGTCCACCCTTGCCGAGGCACTGAGCAGCGGTTCCGCATCTGTGGGCAGCAAGAGGCTAAACCAACCTTCTAAGGTCAAATCTTGGGTATCAACGGCTAATTGTTCGCTCCACAACAACCAGTCTTTGGAGGCTTGCTGTTGCCATTTGATCTTGGCATCCACTTGCTCAAGCGGCCAAGGCCCCCGAAACGCCCGATCAAACTCCCAATCCTCGGCCTTGGCTTGTTGTACGCTGAGCTCACCGCTGTCTGACGCCAGCACGAAGTGTCCGTTTAAGCCTTGAGTGGCCGGTGCCCAACCAAAGGCTTGAGTGCTAACGTCTTCTAGATTGCCCTGCCAATACCAGTCTTTACCGCTGGGCGCGGCGCTAAAATACAGGTCGGTTAATTGGCCTCGGGGGGCAATGCCCTCTAATTGCTTGGCGGTATTGGGGAGGAAACTTTCTCCCCACTGGGCGAGCAGAGCCACATCGGTGAAGGTTAGTCGGTCTAAGGTGCCTTGTAGCAGCTCCCCTTGGCGATCCACTTGTAGGTGCCAACTGGGCCAGACTTCGTTGTCGACACTAATGTCGACCTTATTGCTGGCCAGCTGCCAGCCACTGGGTGTGGGTTGCCATTGTACCCGGCCACCATTAATGGCCACCTGATGCTGCTCGCCCCATCCAAAGCGGTTTTCACCCAGATCTAAAATGCCCGCGATAAGCTGGCCTTGCTGCCACTCTAGCCAAAATTCAAAGTTGAGCTCGGCGCTCACTAAGGGATCATCGGGGCGAATTTGTGTCAACAGATCCGAGGCATTCACGCCATCGGCATTGATATAAAGCTGGCCATCTAGGCTGTCGAGTTCGCCGCTAAACTGGCTGCGCACTTGCAGTTGCTGCGGGGCTTGTTCACTAAAGGCCAAGCTGCCTTGGCCTTGGTGTTTACCTGGCCGATTGAGCCAATGCCAATCGGGCAGATGCAGTTGAAACAGCGGCTGCTCGCCGCGGCTCAGTAATAACTCGGCATCTTGCAGGGAAAATTGCTCCACGCCGTCTAACACAAAATGGCGTAACCCTTGCCAATCGACGGGCGCGGGCGGACTTGCGGAGTCTTTATCCTCCAGCGCTATCGGTAAACGTAAACCTTCCAGCGTTAGCTCATTAAGCACAGGCCGCCATTGGCGCAGACTCTGCCACAACTGTACATTCACCAAGGCTCGGCGCAAGGTAATAGTGGGTGCGTCTGCGCGGCGCAGGGTAACGTCGTTGAGCGCGAGTATTGGCCCATAATCTTGCCAAGTTAAGCCCACACCACCGATCTGCAATTCGATCTGATGCTCACTGAGCCAGCCGTCTAGCCATTGCTGCTGTGCTTGGGCCAACCAAGGCGCGCCAAAGCGCAGCACAGTAACCAGCACGGCCAACAGCACAGCCACGGCGGCGACACTGAGCCAAGCCCAATTTAAGCTACGCTTGAACATCACAGACACTACATCATCACCACATCAAATTGCTCTTGGTTATACAGCGGCTCGCTGTTTACTTTAACCTCTTTACCGATAAAGACTTCCAGCTCCGCCAGCATATGCGCATTATCTTCTTCTAATGCTAACGCCACCGCCAGCGCCGCATACACCACGAATTTGTCGGCTTTATAGGCTTTATTGACGCGGGTAATTTCACGCAAGATTTCATAGCAAACGCTATCGACGGTTTTCACGCGCGCCCGACCATTACACTCGGGGCAAACGCCGCACAAGATGTGCTCTAGGCTTTCACGGGTGCGCTTGCGCGTCATTTCTACTAAGCCCAATTGCGAGAAGCCATTCACGTTGGTTTTAACGCGGTCTTTGGTTAACGCCGCCTCTAGGCTGTGCAGCACGCGCCGTTTATGATCTTCATCATGCATATCGATAAAGTCGATAATGATGATGCCGCCTAGGTTGCGCAGCCGTAATTGGCGGGCAATAGCTTGCGTAGCTTCGGTATTGGTATTAAAGATGGTTTCTTCGAGGTTGCGATGACCGACGAAGGCGCCAGTATTGATATCGACGGTAGTCATGGCTTCGGTTTGATCGATGATCAAATAGCCGCCAGATTTAAGCTCAACTTTGCGATTAAGTGCGCGCTGAATTTCGTTTTCCACATCATATAAGTCGAAAATCGGCGACTCGCCTTGGTAATACTCAATTTTGCCGGTTAACTCAGGCACGAACTCATCCACAAACTCGCGCAATACCTCGCAGCTGCTGCCGGAGTCGACCCGAATGCGGTCCAGCTCGGCCCCCACAAAATCCCGCACTATGCGACAACTCAAACCTAAGTCTTGGTACAAGATGGCGCAGGCCGACGATTTGGCGCGTCTTTCTTGAATTTTACGCCATAAGCGATTTAAAAACGCCGCATCTTGGGCTAACTCTACCTCACCCACGCCCTCGGCGGCGGTGCGAATAATATAGCCGCCTTGCTCATCGACGTAAGCGCCGACGATGGCTTTTAAGCGTTCGCGTTCTTGTTCTGATTCGATACGTTGCGACACGCCCACATAAGCGCTGCCCGGCATAAACACCAGATAACGGGACGGCAGTGTAATGTCGGTAGTCAGGCGTGCACCTTTAGTGCCCAGCGGGTCTTTCACCACTTGCACCACTATGTCTTGGCCTTGACGCACTAATTCGCCAATGTTGCCCACCTGAAAATTGGCCTGCTCTTTGCTGGCCACGCATTCGGTATGCGGCACTATGTCGGAGGCATGTAAAAAGGCGGCTCGCTCGCCGCCAATATCAACAAAGGCGGCCTGCATGCCGGGTAATACTCGGCTGACTTTACCTTTGTAAATATTGCCGACAATACCGCGGCGCGCCTGGCGCTCCACATGCACTTCCTGCAAAATCCCGTTTTCAACCAAGGCGACACGGGTTTCTGCAGGGGTCACATTAATAATGAGTTCTGCCGACATGGAGACTGTCCCTAGTAGAAGTAAGTGATGACTAAACTAGCATAGATTGGCGGCGAGATAAGGTGTCAGTGAGGTAAAAGTCCGGCCGCTTGCAACAGATAATAAGTTTCGACTAACGGTAAGCCGACAACGCCGCTGTAACTGCCATCAATGCGTGTCACAAAACTGCCCGCCAAGCCTTGAATACCATAGCCACCGGCTTTATCGGCGGGCTCACCGCTGGCCCAATAACGCGCGATATCCGCATCATTCAGGACTCTAAAAGTCACCTCGGTCGCCACCAGCACTTCACTTACTTGGCCAGCATGCACCAGCGCCACGGCGGTCAGCACCTGATGGCTACGGCCCGAAAGACGGCGCAGCATAGCCCTGCCATCGGCTTGGTCTCGGGGTTTTTCCAGCACGTCACCGTCCACCACCACTATCGTATCCCCACCGAGCACTGGCAGCGCGGGGCCTTCGGCGTGAGCTGCAATCTCGGCACCGGCCTGCGCCTTGTCTCTGGCCAAACGTTGCACATATTGCTCAGCCGTTTCACCCGTTTGTTGGCACTCCACCACCTCAGGCAATATCAGTTCAAAGGGCAGGTTAAGTTGTGACAGCAATTCGCGGCGGCGCGGCGAGGCAGAAGCCAGATATAAGACGGCGTTCATAGAGGGCTCAATATAGGGGCAGACTTAGGAGATAGCGAATTGACGGCGCGTTTTACGCAACAGTAAAAAGACCCAAGGCCAAAATACCATGCTGCTGACGATGGACCAAAAATAATGGTAATCCAGCTGGATATCACGGTTCATATACGCGGCCCAAAAAATCAGTAGCTTATTTAAGATGGCGAGGCTCGCCACCACAAACGCCTGCTGCCACACCGAATAATTACGCATCCGTTGAAATTGCGAGGCGGCTAGATATACAGGTATCACTAAGGCCAAGGCATGTACGCCAAGTACTGAGCCAAGCAGTATGTCGTACAACAAGCCCACGCAAAAGGCAGTCCCTACGTTGACTCTATGAGGCAGCGCAATCGACCAATAAATCAGGCTTAACAACAACCAATCAGGGCGAAAGGGCATAATTAAATCAGGTAAGGGCAACACGGATAAAATCAGCGCCAGCAATAAGCTAAGTGCGATCACTAATCGCCCTTTTAAGGAAAAACTCATCATTCAACCACCTCTGCCACCGCCGACGAGCCAAGGGGTGTCGCATCAGACTTAGCGGCAGACTTCGCATCAATAGCAGACTCAGCCTCGACGGTTGCTACCGCATCATCTGTCTCGCTCAACTTAGGCTCGGGCCACAACAGCAACAAATACCGCACCCTGTCTAAGGCGGCAAAGGGTTGCACGCGAATATCGGCAAAAGGTTGGCCTGTTTCATAGCCGACGTGGCTGACACGCCCCACTGGATACCCTTCAGGAAAGCGCCCCGCTAGCCCTGAGCTCAGCAGCACATCGCCTTCTTTAATATCGGTATTGCGGGTAATATTATGCAGTAATAAACGATCGAGTTGACCACTGCCGCTAGCAATGGCTCTCATGTCATTACGCGCCACGCGCACCGGAATACCATGGCTAGTATCCGTGATCAGCAACACGCGGCTGGTATTTTTGCCGACCGAAATTACTTGCCCCACCACACCTTGTTCATTGAGTATCGGCTGGCCTTCAAACACCCCTGCCAAGGCGCCTTTATCAATTACCACCTGATGAGAAAAAGGATCCGTGTCTACGGCTAATATTTCCGCCACCATGCGCCGTGTATCGCGGCGTACCGGTGAGCCTAATAAATCACGTAATCGCTTATTCTCTTGCTCCAAATGATTCAAGCGTAATAAATCATCACGCAATAAAAACAGCTCATTTTCGAGCCGCTTCGATTGCGCAAGCAAGGTTTGATTAGACATTAATTGATTAGAAGCGGAGTCCAGCATCAAACGTGGGCTGTTAGCCAAGTATTGCAGTGGACTCACTAAGGTATTGAGGTACAACTTAGCATCGGTGAAGCTGTGATAGCGGCCATCGGCAACGATAAGGAACAGCGAAGCCAGCACAGCGAGTGCTAAGCGGATAGGGAGTGCAGAACCTCGACCAAAAATAGCTTTCATGGCACAGATTTAGCGCGTAAAAGAGCGGCCGAGAAACTCGGCCTGTTGATTAATCGTAATGGAACAAGTCTCCACCGTGCATATCAATCATCTCTAATGCCTTGCCGCCACCGAGGGCAACACAGGTCAGCGGTTCATCAGCCACCACTACCGGAATGCCAGTTTCTTCCATTAATAAGCGATCCAAGTCACGCAACAAGGCGCCACCACCGGTTAACACCATGCCGCGCTCCGCAATGTCGGACGCCAGCTCAGGTGGAGACTGCTCGAGTGCCACCATCACAGCACTCACTATGCCGCTCAGCGGCTCTTGCAGCGCTTCTAAAATTTCGTTGGAGTTAAGCGTAAAACTACGTGGTACGCCCTCGGCCAAGTTACGGCCCCGCACTTCAAT
This sequence comes from Candidatus Oceanisphaera merdipullorum, assembly GCA_018883865.1. Classification (GTDB taxonomy): domain Bacteria; phylum Pseudomonadota; class Gammaproteobacteria; order Enterobacterales; family Aeromonadaceae; genus Oceanimonas; species Oceanimonas merdipullorum. The sequence goes on along the minus strand of JAHLFI010000145.1, from coordinate 1,843 downwards.
TTCCAGTACTTCGTCACCAGGGTAAGCAGAGCCCACTTCGTGCTTGATACGCTCGGCGGTGGCTTCACCTATCAGTGAACCGTAGTTACGGCGCACATAATTGATGATGGCTTCATCGAAGCGGTCGCCACCGATGCGTACCGATTGGGAATACACAACACCATTTAGAGAGATAATGGCGACTTCGGTAGTACCACCACCAATATCAACCACCATGGAGCCGGTGGCTTCCGATACAGGTAAACCCGCACCAATAGCGGCAGCCATCGGCTCATCAATCAAATATACTTCACGCGCGCCAGCACCCAAGGCGGACTCTTTGATGGCACGACGTTCCACTTGCGTAGAACCGCATGGGACACAAATCAACACGCGCGGGCTGGGACGGAAAAAGTTAGTGTCGTGCACTTGTTTAATAAAATGCTGTAGCATTTTTTCGGTAACATAGAAGTCTGCAATCACGCCATCTTTCATCGGTCTAATCGCCGCTATATTGCCCGGCGTACGACCCAGCATCTGCTTTGCAGCTTGCCCAACGGCGGCAACCTCGTGCTTTTGGCCTGATTTATCTTGGCGCAGCGCGACAACGGAAGGTTCGTTAAGAACAATACCTTGATCTTTAACGTAGATGAGAGTGTTGGCCGTACCCAAATCGATCGACAGATCGTTGGAAAACATGCCTCTTAGCTTTTTAAACATATGCTGAAGGGGACCTTGGAATAAGATAAGCGTGAAAGTGCGGCTCACTTTATCAATGCAGCTTACCACTGGCAAGGAACATGCACGGCTAAATACGCACTGGAGCGGTTATGAGTTTCAATAAAACAATAAGTTCCCTAAACTTACGCTCTAATCCTTTTTAATTTTAATTTTGTGGTCTCTCTTAACTCTTGGCAGCAATTGTACTCAATTGTAACCCACTCACCGTTACAGCCACTCCAGCACCCGCTACTAGAGCGATATAATATCAGGCTGTGGGCGAAGCGGGACGATATGTTGCATGGCACCATCTCGGGTAATAAATGGCGCAAACTAAAATACCCGGTGCGCCACGCCATTGAACAAGAGGCTAAGGGACTACTCAGCTTTGGCGGCGCCTATTCCAATCATTTGCATGCATTGGCCGCCATAGGACAACAACTGGCGCTACCCACCCTTGGCATAGTGCGCGGCGAAGCCAGCAGTCAGCATAATCCCACCTTAAGTGATGTCCAACGCTGGGGCATGGCACTGATGTTTGTCGATCGCCAACAATATAGGTTGCGCCAAGACGCCCACTGGCTGGCCGAACTGGCCGAGCGCTATCCGGGCTACTACGTCATACCCGAAGGCGGCAGCTGCCCGCGCGCCGTGCCCGGGGTGGCGGAGCTGTGGGCAGAGCTAGCATCTCAATTAGCCTCACCGCCTGCGAGTGCGCTCCCCATATCAGTCTCAGCATCATTCTCTGATTCACCTTCAGTATCACTCTCGGCAATATCCCCCAGCGCTATCGATCAACTGATCTTACCGGTAGCCAGTGGCGGTACATTAGCCGGTTTAATTTCGGCGCGCCCCGCACACAGCCGGCTCACCGCTTATGCAGTTTTAAAAGGTGCGGCTTGGTTACAAGATGAAGTCTGTGCTTTATATCCGCCAGCCGCCCAAGATAACGGCTGGCAATTAAGGCTGGAGCATCATGGCGGTGGCTATGCAAAATGCCCAGCATCCGATAAGGCTGAGATAACATTATTAAGCAAACAACTTAATCTACCGCTCGAGCCTATTTACAGTGGCAAAGCCTTACTGGGATTATTTCGCGATATTGCCGCCGGCTACTATGCTCCCCACAGCCAATTGGTGTTCT
>JAHLFI010000144.1 GCA_018883865.1 Candidatus Oceanisphaera merdipullorum | reverse complement strand
TGTGCACGAAAAGCCAGGTGATGAGAAACTGATCAATTTCCGCAGCTTCTTGGCCGAGTTAGGTCTGGAGCTAAAAGGTGGCAATGAGCCAGAGCCGGCGGATTACGCCTTGCTGGCCGAGCAAATCAAAGACAGGCCCGATCATCAGCTGATCCAAACCATGCTGCTGCGCTCTATGAAGCAAGCCGTGTATCAGGCCGAGAACAACGGTCATTTCGGTTTGGCATTGAAATCATACTCTCACTTTACCTCGCCGATCCGTCGTTATCCGGATTTGATCTTGCACCGTGCTATTAAGGCGCAACTAAGCAAGATGCAGGGCGAAGGCAGTAGCAAGACCGGCGGCGTAGCTTATCAGTATGACGAAGTGGCGCCCATGGGCGAACATTGTTCGGTGACCGAGCGCCGTGCCGATGATGCGACTCGCGACGTAGCCGATTGGCTCAAATGTGAGTACATGCAGGATCACGTGGGCAGTGAGTTTATGGGGACTATCGCCAACGTGACCGGTTTTGGTTTTTTCGTGCGCTTAGATGAAATTAACATCGATGGCTTAGTGCATATCTCCAGCCTGCAAAACGATTACTACCAGTTTGATGCGGCACGCCAAATATTGATCGGCGAGAACTTCCGTCGCAGCTATCGCTTGGGCGATAAGATCAAGGTGAAGGTAATGGCGGTGAATCTTGACGACAGTAAGATAGATTTTGAAACCGTGGAAGAGCCATTGCCAGCCGGTGCTAAAAGCGGCAAAGGCGCGAAGAACTTAAAATCGCGTCAGCGCGCTAAGCCGCATCGCAACGGTAAGCCAAAAGGCGAAAAAGCGGCCGAGCCTAAAGGCGATGCGAAGCCTAAAGGCGATGCGAAGCCTAAAGGCAGCAGAAAGCGCCACTAAGTAAAGCAACTAAATAAGGGGATAATCGGCCGGCGGTAACGCTGCGTGGGTTATCCCCGTTTTTGATTAAAATGCTGAGTAAATGTTGATGAGCAAAGAACTGATTTTTGGCTTTCATGCCCTAGATGCGCTGTTAGACGTCCATCCGGAAACCATCTTAGAAGTCTGGATGTTGAAAGGGCGCGACGACGAGCGCCTCAATGCCCTACAAGCGCGCTTATTAGAAGTGGGCGTGAAAACCCAGCTGGCCAATCGCAGCGCATTGGATAACAAAGCCAAAGGTGGCCAACACCAAGGCATAGTCGCTCAAGTGCAAGCTGCACCTACGTTGAATGAAACTGATCTTGAGCAGCTGTTAGCCAGCCAAGAGACGCCGTTTTTGTTGGTGCTGGACGGCGTGACCGACCCCCATAATTTAGGCGCGTGTTTGCGTACCGCCGATGCGGCGGGCGTACACGGCGTTATTGTACCGAAAGATAATTCTGCCAGCCTAACGCCTGTGGTGCGCAAGGTGGCCTGCGGCGCCGCCGAAGTGGTGCCCTTGTTTCAGGTCACTAACTTGGCGCGTACCTTACGACTGTTGCAAGACAAAGGCATTTGGATTGTGGGCACTGCCGGTGAAGCCGATCACAGTGTGTATCAGTCCACCTTCAAAGGTGCGCTGGCCTTGGTGATGGGCGCAGAAGAAAAAGGCATGCGCCGTTTAACCCGCGAGCACTGCGACGAGTTGGTGAGCATCCCTATGGCGGGCTCTGTATCCAGCTTAAACGTGTCGGTCGCCACCGGCGTCTGTTTGTTTGAAATGGTGCGTCAGCGCGGTTAGTACCCTAAAGAGTGAAGGATAATGGCTGAAACGGGTAAATAGCCTTAAGCCATGTCTCACCTCCACGCGCTTCACTCTTTACCCTTCACCTACAACTAAGAGAAATACCATGCAAAAGCTTATGGCGCGCATGACGGCCGATCGGCAAATACTGGCGATTTTATTGCTGATTTTAGGCAACCTAGCCATCTCTTTTGGTGATGTGGTAGTAAAGTTACTCGGCCAAACTGACGTAACGGCTTACCAATATATAGCGCTGCGTTTCTTGATGACTTCGCTCTTGCTGCTGCCATTTTGGTTGCGTTTGTCGCCGGAGCAAAAAGGCCTAGGCCAGTGGAAAATTCACCTGATCCGTGGCCACTTATTATTATTTGGCTCGATTTGTGTGTTTATCAGCTTGATCTATTTACCGCTGGCCACCGCCAATGCGGTGTTTTATGCCGCGCCCTTAATGACCTTGCCGCTGGCGGCTTTGCTCAGTAAAGAAAAGGTCAGGCCCGCTGCCTATGGCGTTAGCCTACTGGGCTTTGGCGGCATTTTACTGGTACTTAATCCTGGACAATGGCACTGGGCAGGCTGGTTGGCTTTGTTTACCGCCTTTTCCATGGCGGCCAGTAATGTGCTGGTGCGCCGCTTACCCCAAGGCCGCTCCGTATTAGCCACCTTGTTCTTGACCCAAGCGCTGGCCATTCCGGTAGGCTTTGCCTTGGCCATTCCTGTTTGGCAGCCGATGAACGGTGAAATTTGGTTACTGCTGGTCGGCATCAGCCTCATTGGTATCGTCTATCAGGGGGCCTGCATCTTGGCCTACGCCATGGCTGACGCCAGTAAAATTGCCGCCAGTGAATACTCAGGTCTCATCTTTGTGACCCTAATGGGCATGGTGATGTTTAATGAGTTCCCGGCACTGCACGTATACCTAGGTGCCGCCGTGGTGATCATCGCTATTGGTCTGCAAAGAAGATTGCGTTAAGCAAAGCGGTCAGCTGTCAGGTAAGTACCAAGACCAAACCGATACTAGCTAAAACGGTGGGCTGCGCTGCTGGCTTTGGATCGGGCTTTAGCTGGCGGCTAAAAATTAGGCTTTCCTTTAGCAAGCTTATCCTTTACAATCCGCCTCCTTAAAATCAGTCGTTTTAGTAATAAGTTCCTTGCCTCCGATGGTGTGACTGAGCCCGCGAAGAGGCTATACCCGTAAGGAGCAATCCATGCGTCACTACGAAATCGTAT
>JAHLFI010000143.1 GCA_018883865.1 Candidatus Oceanisphaera merdipullorum | reverse complement strand
GTTTGCATCGGCTGACCTTGTTCATCAAACACCTGCTGGCTAAAATCCGCAGTAAACTGGTCAAAGCTGGCCAACTTTTGTTGTAAATCGGATCTCGCATCGGCCAGTGCCACTGCACTCACCGACCAAATTAATAGTCCTAACGTCGCTAGCTTCTTCATTTAATTGCGCTCCCTAACTGGCGGAGGTGCCAATACTTCACGTTGACCGCTGCCCATGGGCGCACTCACTATGCCATGTTGCTCCATTCGTTCTATTAAACGAGCGGCGCGATTGTAGCCTATCTTAAACTGACGTTGCACCCCAGAGATAGAGCCGCGACGCGTCTCTACGACATAAGCTACCGCAGCATCAAATACCGGGTCTGGTGCATCGCCGTCGTCTTCTGGCACTTCGCCTGGCAATAGGCCTTCAGGGCCTACGTCACCGCTTAAAATATCTTCGATATAATTGGGCTCGCCCCGCTCTTTCCACGCGGCGACCACTTTATGCACTTCATGGTCATCAACGAAGGCGCCGTGTACACGCGTCGGCGTGCTGTCGCCCGCTGGCAAGTAGAGCATGTCACCCATGCCTAACAAAGACTCAGCTCCTTGTTGATCAAGGATGGTGCGCGAGTCTATCTTGCTCGATACCTGAAACGACATCCGGGTCGGAATGTTAGCTTTGATAAGACCTGTGATCACATCGACCGACGGGCGCTGGGTCGCTAAAATCAAATGAATACCGGCGGCACGGGCTTTTTGTGCAATCCGCGCAATAAGCTCTTCCACCTTCTTGCCGACTATCATCATCATGTCGGCAAATTCATCGATCACCACCACTATATGCGGTAATTTTTCCAATGCCGGAGGATATGTGTCCATCGATTGGCTCGGATCCCACAGCGGGTCCCGAATCGGCTGACCGGCGTCAATCGCATCTTGAACCTTGGTGTTGTAGCCTTGCAGATTCCGCACGCCCACCGAAGAAAGTAGCTTATAGCGACGCTCCATCTCACCCACACACCAACGCAGTGCATTGGCTGCATCTTTCATGTCGGTAACCACTTCGGTCAGCAGGTGCGGAATACCCTCGTAAACTGAAAGTTCCAACATCTTGGGATCTATCATAATAAAGCGCACTTCTTCCGGCGTGGCTTTATACAACATGGATAAGATCATTACGTTCACACCCACCGACTTACCTGAGCCTGTGGTACCCGCCACCAAGACATGGGGCATTTTCGCCAAATTCACCACTACCGGCTCACCGGCAATGTCTTGGCCGAGTACCATAGTCAGCGGATGCTGGCTATTTCTAAAGGCCTCGCTGTCGATTACTTCCCGCAAATATACGGTCTCACGACGAGTATTAGGTAACTCCAAGCCGATATAAGGTTTACCTGGGATCACTTCAACTACGCGCACGCTAATGGCTGACAGCGAACGCGCTAAGTCGCGATCTAAACTGGCAATTTTGCTCACTTTAATGCCCGGTGCCAAATCCAATTCAAAACGGGTGATCACAGGCCCGGGATACACGCCCACTACGTTCGCTTGCACGTTATAGTCGGCAAGTTTCGCCTCAACTAAGCGCGCAATACGCTCTAATTCCGCCTCGCTCACCGTATGTTGGCGCGGTTTAGGTAAATCCAACAGCTCAAACGAAGGTAAAACGGTCACGCTTTTTTGTGGCTTTGGCGCGTGCGGTGCTCGAACCATAACGGCGTGAGGAGCGGGGGCTTCGTCTTTTAGCCAAGGCAGGTCCAACTCTTCATCTTCATCGTCCCAGCCGTTGGCTTGGGCCAAGGTCGCCATGCCACTTAGGACTGGTGGCTTAGGGGCTTGCTGCACAGTCGCTTGTGGTGGAGTCGCTTGGGCTGGAGTCGCGTGTGGTACAGACGATTGATTTACAGACGATGGAGGTACAGCAGCTCTTTGCGGCGTACGAACCGGCTCATCAACAGCGGCCTCGTCCAAGAAATCAAAAGAATCCAAGAAATCATCGGCGCTCAAATCATCATCCGACGCTACCAAGTCATCTGTAGCCATAAAACTCGCGCTCGTAAACTCAGGCTCACGACGGTCACTTGACACCGGCTCATTAAAGACCGGCTCTTTACGCGCCACTGGCGGCGCCTTTTTTTGCAATAAGGCGCGTTTAGGCATGACTGGCAAGGGTGCCATCAGAGGATCATCTTGACTGGGCTCATAGCTCATGTCTTGAGCGTCTTCGCTTGTGCCATTTAAACGTTCTTTAAAGCGGCGCCAGCTGACAAAGCCGGCCCCTGTACTCGTCTCTTCAATGCTTACTATGGCAGACGCTGAGCCGGTCATACTGGTTTTAGCAGGTCCTTGTGAGCTCGCCGCTAAGGGCTCAGTCACGCTGTCACCGCGCAATTTACTCTGCCAGTCAACAATACGTTGCGGCAATTGGCTTAATAATTGCGGGGCATTAACCACGCTGCCCCCTAGGCGCTCTACAATCAGCAACCAAGACCAGCCAGTAAAAAAGGTCACGCCGGTGGCAAAACCACACAACAGTAATAAAGTGGTACCTAGGGTTCCAAACACGGGGGCAATGGCCGAGGCCAACATGTCTCCAATTAAGCCACCGGAAGAAAAATAATAAATATTACCTAAGTTCATGCTGGCCAAGGTTAAGGCACTCAGCAGCAACATTAGAAAGCCAATAATACGTAGGCTTAAGGTTAAGTAACAAATGTCACTTAACGCTCTCGGGCGCCATAGGGTAAGCCAGCCGATCAGTACCATAAATAGCGGCACCACATAGGCGGAGAAGCCAAAAGAGAACAGCAATATGTCAGCCAACCAGGCCCCCGCGGGACCTGCAGCATTACGAATTTCTCCGCCCCACGCAGTTTGTGACCAGCCCGGATCCGAGGGGTGATAAGACACCAAGGACAACATCATGAAGATCGCCAATAAAATAATGGTGATCAATCCGGCTTCAAACAGACGCTGTAAACCAGACATGGGAGTAAACAGCTTTTTCTGCGCCAAACGCCTGCTCCTTCACTTTTAAAATTATTCATATAATTAATGGTCGACTTGCGACAAAACAAGACGCCAGAGACTTAAACGACAAACGAGCGGCCAAGGCCGCTCGCAGAGTCTGAGTTTTGGGTCAGCTCGCTCGCGATAAAAATACCAGAGCCGAGCCCATTAGCACAGCTTAACGGGTATTTATCACCAGACGATTACTTTGCTTGACCTCTTCCATCACCACATAGGTGCGGGTGTCGTTCACACCAGGTAAGCGTAGCAAGGTTTCGCCCAGTAACTTACGATAGGCCGACATATCCGCCACTCGCGTTTTCAACAGGTAATCAAAATCACCCGAAACCAAATGACACTCTTGGATCTCTTCGAGTCTTTGGACTGCATCATTAAATTCATCAAATACGTCCGGCGTGCCACGGTTGAGGGTGATTTCGACAAACACCAATAAAGAGGCATCCAGAAACTGTGGGTTCAAAATTGCCGTATAGCCTTCGATATAGCCATGACGTTCTAAACGTCGCACGCGTTCTAAACAGGGTGTTGGACTCAAGCCTACACGCTTGGACAACTCAACGTTAGAAATACGGCCATCTTGTTGCAGCTCGTTTAAAATATTGCGATCTATGCGGTCGATATCTTTGGCTGGTCTACTGTTCAAATCTAGCACTTCATCCATCCTTTGACTCATTATCGATATATTCCACTGTGAATAGGTAGACTATTTGGCACAAAACGGCAAGCCAACACCTGAGTCAGTCTGCATTAGGCTGCACTCAACGCTTGGCTAGATATGAAGGGTTTACCTAGGCAGATGCCTTCGCCATTCCGCAATTTAGAAAACAGATAAAATAAGCAATTATCTATTACAGCATATCATTTGGCATCTTAGCATGGTAGATGGCAAACAGGTAGCAGATACGTTTGTTTTGCATCTAAAAATACCGTTTCCATTCTGTTTTCCTAGTCGCTTACTGGTAGCGAACAGCGCAGACTTGCTACGAGACATGAGTTCAAAAAAACGTAATGGATATAAAAAACATGTGTAGAAAAATAACAGGGTTATTGATTAAGCCTATGGCTCGCAAGCATGCCTAATTCACACTTCTAGGCACTGGCTCACACAGCTATTAACGAGCATATTCAAGCGAGCCTTAACAATCACGTATCTTTAGCGATATAACATAGCCATTCGTTCTAAGTCCGACTTGTCAGTTACCGCCGAGTCAACTAACGTATCGTGCGACTTAGCCGCCTTAACCACTCGTTCGCTGCCGTCTGGCTGTGGTACTTTATTCCCTTTCGGCTATCCCCTACAATCGAGCCACAATTATCTGCCTACTCAGGTTGGAGAAACAAATGAGCCAAGCAAAACATGCAAAACTGCTGATCTTAGGATCCGGTCCTGCAGGATATACCGCCGCCGTATACGCGGCGCGCGCCAACCTTAATCCCGTGTTAGTCACCGGCATTCAACAAGGCGGACAACTGACCACCACTACAGACGTGGAAAACTGGCCAGGCGACCCTGAAGGCTTAACCGGCCCCGCCTTAATGGATCGCATGAAAGCGCATGCGGAGCGCTTTGAAACCGAAATACTGTTTGACCACATCAACAGTGTGAACCTAAGCCAACGCCCCTTTCAACTCAAAGGTGACAGTGCCACCTATAGTTGTGACGCCCTGATTATCGCTACCGGCGCCTCGGCTAAGTACTTAGGCTTGCCCTCTGAAGAAGCCTTTCAAGGCCGTGGCGTCTCAGCCTGCGCCACCTGCGATGGTTTCTTTTATCGCAACCAAAAAGTGGCCGTGGTTGGCGGTGGTAATACTGCAGTGGAAGAAGCGCTCTATCTGTCAAATATTGCCTCTGAAGTGCATTTAGTGCACCGCCGCGAGGAGTTTCGCTCCGAGAAAATCTTAATTGATCGCTTAATGGACAAGGTCCATAACGGCAATATTATTTTGCACACCAACCGCACCCTAGAAGAAGTGTTAGGTGACAATAGCGGCGTGACCGGTGTGCGCTTAAAAGATACTCAAAGTGGCAGCGAAGAAGAATTAGCGCTGGCGGGGGTGTTTATCGCCATCGGTCATCATCCAAACACCGCGATGTTTGTTGACCAGCTAGATATGGAAAATGGCTACCTTAAGGTGCAATCGGGTTTGCACGGCAACGCCACACAAACCAGCATCCAAGGCGTATTTGCTGCAGGCGATGTGATGGACCATACCTATCGCCAAGCCATTACTTCGGCCGGCACCGGCTGCATGGCCGCCTTAGATGCCGAGCGCTACTTAGACGGCATTAAGTAAGCGATAAGTTGCAAGCAATAGAAACAAAAAGCTAATAATAAAACGGCGCCCCAGATACGGCGCCGTTTTTGATCTATGAACGAGAAGTAAAAAATGAAAACTGAGCCTGAAGTAAAACCAAACCTCCCGAACAGCTGCCTTTCTTCCCCATCAATTTCAAGCCTACCGCAACGTTAATTAGCGTACGTCACGCCCTTGCACTGACCTGAGCTACCGCTTCTTGCAAAGTAGGATAAAAAGATAACACCCTAGGAATGGGTTGCACGCCCGCTCTGGCCAAGGTTTTTAGCGGCTGAAATTGCATGTCTGCCACTATCACCTCAATGTGGTGGCGCTGGCAATGGTCAACGAAGCCACTTAAGGCGACTTGGCCGCCCGCATCCAAAATAGACACAGCATCCAGATATAAGATAACGCCTTTCTGCTCTTGGCATAATCCGGCTAACTCACTGAACACCCTGTCGGCCGCCGCAAAAAATAGCGGGCCATTAATCTTAAAGACCGACCAATCTTTAGGCAGTGGCGTGCTGTCAAAGCGGGGGCCGGTAGAAATGTCACTCACTCGCGTCATCTCGGCGATGTCGCGCATAAATAGCACAGCCGCTACCAAGATACCTGCGGTAATGGCGATCACCATATCGAATAAAATGGTCAGAGAAAAACAGGTAAAAAATACCAGCACATCTCCGATCGGCGCTGACTTAAGCAGGCGCACGGCCTTCGGCGCCTCGCTCATATTCCACGCTACCACCATCAATAACGCCGCCATGGCTGGCATTGGCACATAAGCCAACATGGGCGCCAGCAACACCAAGGCGGCCAATACCACCAGTGCGTGCACCATGGCCGACACCGGCGTTTGGCCCCCCGCCTTAAAGTTCGCGGCCGAGCGCGCAATGGCGGCGGTGGCGGTAATGCCACCAAAAAACGGCGCCACTATATTACCTATGCCTTGGCCGAGTAATTCACTGTTAGCACTGTGGCGCTTACCCGTCATGCCATCCAACACCACAGCACACAGCAGTGACTCAATCGCACCTAACATGGCAATGGCAAACGCTGCCGGTAACAAGGCCTGCAGCAAACTCCAGTCCAGCGTTAATAAACCGCCACTAGGGCCCGGTTGTAACCAAGGCCACATAAACTGTGGCAACACGGGAGGTATGCCTTGACCGGTGCTGCCATCGGCCAATACATAGCTAAACTGGCTGCTAATGGTAGCAATCTCTAGCCCTTGGCGATTAAGCAGCCAAGTGAGCCCGCTGGCTACTATTACTGCGGGTAAATGCGCCGGCACGCTAATTTTTAGCTTGGGCCAGAGCAACATAATGGCCAGCGTCAGCAGTGCTATCATGACACTCGGGCCGTAAAAGTCGGGAGCTGCTTGGATTAACGCTGACACTTTATCCAGATAATGCTCTGGCATATTAAGCTCGGTAAGACCTAAGAAGTCTTTCAACTGTAAGGTGGCAATCACCACCCCTATACCGCCGGTAAAACCTAAGGTCACCGAGGCTGGAATATACTCAATTAACCGCCCCAGCCGGACCAATGCCAAGCCGATTAGGATCAAGCCCGACATGACGGTGGCCAGCAATAAACCTCCTAAGCCATACTGCTGGGCTATTGGATATAAAATCACCACGAAGGCGGCGGTGGGGCCGGAAACGCTTAAGCGCGAGCCGCCGGTTAGGGCGATAATAAATCCAGCAATAATGGCGGTATAAAGTCCATATTGCGGCGCCACCCCACTGGCGATAGCCAATGCCATGGCCAGTGGAATAGCAATAATGCCCACCGTAATGCCGGCTAACAGATCTTTAAAGAAGCGCTGGCGGCCATAGGGTTCCGTTAAGCAACTCTCACGAAATGCATGACCAAGACGTAGCGAAAATAAATGTGCTCTATGGGCCATACCCTTCTCCTAAACACACCCTAACATTAGGGTTATTAAAAAGATTATATGCTCATTCTTTATTCATTCAATGGTAATATCATTAACATAATCGGCCCATTATGGGCCAATCAAATCGCCAACAATGAGACCTGAAAGTAGGAGCTAAGATGGAAAAACGTACCGCACGCTTAACCCTATTGATTGACCCCAGAAAAAAGGCGCTGTTTGAGCAACTGTGTACCGAGGAGGACGTCACGCCCTCACAAAAAGTACGCCAGTTAATCCGTGAATACATAGAGCAAAAAGCCGGTCAAGACTGGCAAGCTCACTTAAGCAAACACGACAAATCAGGCACATAGATAAGAGTAACGGTTAACGCCATGCTGACATTACTGGATAATAAATTATGGTTTCCGCCCCAAGATAAGGCGCTGAAAGACCCAAATGGTTTATTGGCAATAGGGGGCGATTTAAGCCCAGAGCGATTACTGCTGGCCTATACCATGGGCATTTTCCCTTGGTTTGAAGAAGATCAGCCTTTGCTGTGGTGGTCACCGGATCCGCGCGCCGTACTTGATCCCCAAGACTTACACGTAAGTCGCAGCTTGGCCAAATTAGCCAAGCGTGCACCCTATCGCCTCACCATCAACACCGCCTTCGCCCAAGTGATCAGTCAGTGTCGCCAGTTGCGTGAACAGAAAGAAGGCACTTGGATCACCCGAGATATTGAAGCCGCCTATTGCCAATTACATAGCCAAGGCCACGCCCACTCCATTGAAGTTTGGCAAGGCTCTGAGCTGGTTGCCGGCCTGTATGGCATGAATCTTGGCCAACTATTTTGTGGCGAGTCCATGTTTCATCGTGTAGATAATGGCTCAAAACTGGCCATGCTGGCCTTATGTCGTCACTTTAGTCGTTATGGCGGTACCTTAATCGATTGCCAGCTGCCTAATCCACACTTGATGAGCCTAGGTGTAGGCACTTGCGACCGAGCCGATTTTTTAAAGGCACTACATAAGCTGCAAGGCTTACCGCTGCGCGAAGGATGCTGGCAACCGGGAGAGTTAACATTTTGAAAGAAGTAAACCTGAAGGTCGGTTTAACGCCACCTCATGCCTGCAGTTACTTACCCCAGCAGCAAGAGCAATTATTAGTCTTGCTGGATAAGGACAGACTTAGTTCATTAGGCTATGAGCAACTACTCAGTGCCGGCTTTCGCCGCAGCGGCAGTGATATTTATCGCCCCCATTGCCAAGGCTGCTCTGCCTGCCAATCACTGCGCATTGGGGTGGAGGGTTTTGTCCCTAGTCGCAGTCAAAAACGGATTACTCGGCTGAATCACGATCTTGTCATCACCGTCTGCCACGTCGACCAGCCCGCTTACTTTGACTTGTACCGCCGTTATATTGACCAACGCCATACTGATGGCCCCATGTATCCGGCCAGCCTCAAGCAATACCAAAGCTTTGTACTATGTGACTGGCTTTCCCCCACCTTTATCGAATTTAGATTGGCGAAAAAATTGATTGCGGTGGCGGTCACCGACACCTTAAGCCAATCAATGAGTGCCATGTATACCTTTTTTGAGCCTGAGCTTGCGCACCGTTCACTAGGTACCTTTGCGGTCTTAACTCAGCTCAAGTTGGCCAAAGACGCCGCTCAGAATTGGCTTTATCTGGGGTATCAAGTGGATGAATGTGCGAAAATGAATTATAAACAACAGTTCCGCCCCCATCAGCGACTCAGTGCCGGAATCTGGCACGGGATGAAAGACTGAGCGGAAACTTTACACTGAGGGCTAAATCTGCCATGATTTCGTCCGCTTTTATTGCCTGCGTTAACAAGAGGACTCAATGGCTAAAGAAGACAGTATTGAAATGCAAGGGACCATTTTGGACACCCTGCCGAACACTATGTTTCGCGTTGAGCTAGAAAATGGCCACGTGGTTACTGCTCACATCTCTGGCAAGATGCGCAAAAACTATATTCGTATTCTGACCGGTGACAAGGTGACCGTGCAGCTGACCCCATACGATCTGTCGAAAGGACGCATCGTTTTCCGCGCTCGTTAATCCGTTCGCCAGTGACACCCAAAGGTTAAAGGGCGCTTAACTCATGCCTATTAATTAACCTTTGGGTACTTTGCTCACGTCTGCTCTATTAGACCTGCGCCTCTTGAATAAAAAAGGCCCGCCCCTGGTTTAAGGTGGCGGGCTTATTGGCATTAAGAGGCATGTGGCGCTAATGAGCCAAAGAAGCCTCCGACTGATAATCAAAATGCAGTTTGTTGTCTTTTAAGGTGACCTTAACCGAGCCGCCACCGACCAGTTCGCCAAACAGCAACTCGTTGGCCAGCGGCTTTTTCAGCTGTTGTTGAATCACCCGCCCCATAGGCCTCGCGCCCATCGTTTTGTCATAGCCCTGCTCTGCTAACCAAGCGCGAGCCGGTTCACTTACCTCCATCGACACACCCTTCGCATCCAACTGGGCCTGCAGTTCCACAATAAACTTGTCCACCACCTGATAAATAACGGCCATATCCAAGTGATTAAACCAGATGATGTGGTCGAGTCGGTTACGAAACTCGGGCGCAAAAGTACGATTGATTTCAATCATGGCGTCGGGACTGTTGTCTTGCTCCTGGAAGCCAATCGATTGGCGCACGGTTTCTTGCACGCCGGCGTTGGTGGTCATCACTAAAATCACATTGCGAAAATCCGCTTTGCGGCCACTGTTGTCGGTTAAGGTGCCGTTATCCATCACCTGTAATAACAGGTTAAACACATCCGAGTGGGCTTTTTCGATTTCATCGAGCAAGACCACCGCATGCGGATGTTTGATCACCGCATCGGTCAACAGACCACCCTGCTCAAAGCCGACATAGCCCGGCGGCGCCCCAATCAGGCGCGACACCGTATGGGCTTCCATGTATTCAGACATATCAAAACGCACCAACTCTATGCCGAGCACGCGTGCGAGCTGCTGGGTGACCTCGGTTTTGCCCACGCCCGTGGGCCCCGCAAACAAGAAGGAACCAATGGGGCGTCTTTCATTGCCAAGGCCAGAGCGACTCAAGCGAATGGCGTCAGTCAGCACCTCTATGGCATTGTCTTGGCCAAACACCACCATCTTCAACTTCGACTCCAACGTCTTCAGCGCTTCTTTGTCGGAGCTAGATACAGACTTTTCTGGAATGCGCGCAATCTTAGCCACTATGGCCTCAATGTCGCTCACCCCTATGGTCTTCTTACGCTTTGAAGGCGGCAGCATGCGAATTCTGGCGCCAGCCTCATCAATCACATCTATCGCCTTATCGGGTAGATGGCGGTCGTTGATGTATTTGGCCGACAGCTCTGCCGCCGCCTTAATGGCCGGTGTGGTGTAGCGAACATCGTGATGGGCTTCATAGCGGCTTTTTAGGCCCATTAAGATCTTGGTGGTGTCTTCTACCGACGGCTCAGGAATGTCTATTTTCTGAAAGCGACGGGCCAAGGCGCGGTCTTTCTCAAAAATTTGACTGTATTCCTGATAGGTAGTCGAGCCCATACAACGAATTTGGCCGCTAGATAGCATAGGTTTCAGTAAATTGGCAGCGTCTAGCTGACCACCAGAAGCAGCACCGGCACCGATAATGGTGTGGATTTCGTCGATAAACAAAATCGCGCCCTTCTGCTTCTCAAACTGCCGGAGCAAAGCCTTAAAGCGTTTTTCGAAATCGCCACGGTACTTAGTGCCGGCCAACAGCGCGCCCATGTCGAGGGAGTAAATAATATTATCGGCCATGATCTCTGGCACATCGCCGTGCACGATACGATAGGCTAGACCCTCTGCGATGGCGGTTTTACCAACGCCAGCTTCACCCACTAACAGTGGGTTATTCTTGCGACGACGACACAACACCTGAATGGCGCGACTCACTTCTTGCTCACGGCCAATTAAAGGATCGATGCGCCCGTCTTTTACCCACTGGTTGAGGTTATTGACGAAGCCCTCAGTTTGATTGCTAGCCGCTTCCTCGGCACCTTCTTCTCGAGACGCTGCTGAGTTATCTTCTGGTTGCTCGTCTTTGCGCACACCGTGGGATAAGAAATTGACCACGTCTAAGCGGCTGACCCGAATTTTCTTTAGCAAATAGGCCGCTTGCGATTCTTGTTCACTAAACATAGCCACTAACACGTTAGCACCGGTGACTTCGGCATTACCTGACGATTGCACATGAAACACGGCGCGTTGCAAGACACGCTGAAAACCCAAGGTTGGCTGGGTTTCAATTTCCACATCGCCCACCGGCAGTAAAGGCGTGGTTTGCTCGATAAACAGCTGGGTTTCGCGACGCAGCTGCTCAAGATCGGCACCACAGGCCACTAAGGCCTCTTTGGCTGCTGGGTTATTCAACAACGCGAGTAGCAGGTGCTCCACCGTCATGAACTCGTGGCGAGCACGACGTGCGTCATTGAACGCATCGTTCAGTGTGCTCTCAAGATCTTTGTTCAACATAGGCACCTCCCCTAAAAACTTCGGTGTCCCGTTGCGGCGGGTATTGACTTATTCTTGCTCCATGCTGCACAACAACGGATGTTCGTGTAGCCGAGCGTATCGATTAACTTGTGCAACTTTAGTTTCTGCTATTTCGGCTGTAAACCGCCCGCATACTCCTTTTCCTTGGTAATGGACCGCCATCATCACTTGCGTGGCTTTATCTTCGTCCATAGCGAAAAACCGTTGCAACACCTCCACTACAAAATCCATGGGCGTGTAATCGTCGTTATTCAAGATGACCTTGTACATAGGAGGGGGTTGCAGCGCAATTTCTTCCGCTTCCTTCTCTTTTAATAGATCACCATCGGTCTGATGCGTACTCCTGCTCATATCATTACTCGAATCTGCACTCTAAATCACTGTTCCTGATTGCGCGACATACTGACTGGGATCAGATAAGCCTATGTCTCGCCCTTTAAATCAACGGCCTAAGCTCGTATTGTGCACTCAGGATATCAGGAACTGTTTGGAGTGTCTTTCCTTCACACTAGCGCTTATGGTGATGCTGTCAACTGTCTTAGCTTAGCATTGTGAAGCACTAAACAAAGGCTTGACTCGCTTAATCGTTTGATTAAAGTGGACTTGAGTCATGATTTATTAGGAGCAGCTTGCTCTTAATATCAATGGCCACATCCGGCGAAGAATCGCCTGTAATGATACTGAGTTAGGCCTAAGTGCTAACCAATGAATCACGTTGTTTAGGATGTTTGAATAAAAGGGACGAAAGTATGACAACCGGTACGGTGAAGTGGTTTAATAATGCTAAGGGATTTGGCTTTATCTGCCCACAGGACGGCGGTGATGATGTGTTCGCACATTTTTCCACCATTGAAATGGATGGATATAGAACCCTCAAAGCGGGCCAGTTGGTACAATATAAAATCGAACAAGGCCCAAAAGGAAATCATGCTGTTAGCATTAAATCCGCGGGCGAATAATAAGCACGGAGATTCAGTATCTCACCATCAAGGCGCTACGGCGCCTTGATGGTTTTTAACGCCCGTCTTATCAAGGAGATGCCCGTGATCAGCCCTTCGTTATTAGCGCCCGCTATGTTTGATCCCGCAGAGCTCACCTTGCCGAAATGCAAGGCCATTCTGTATGAGTTACAGAACTGGCTAGAACAACGCTTTAACGCCGGCGACGACATCTTCGAACTGGTGGTTACCCGATCCCAGCATATGGACCAATTGCTGACTGGTCTGTGGCGACACGTAGGCTTAGATAAAGACGCCGATTTGGCGCTCGTTGCGGTGGGCGGTTATGGCCGCGGTGAGCTGCATCCCTTTTCTGACATCGACTTATTGATCTTATGTGAAGATGGCGCAAATGCAGCCGTTAATGAGCGGATCGGCCGCTTTATTACGGTGCTGTGGGACTTGCGCCTCGAAGTCGGCCACAGCGTACGTTCGGTGGCGGAATGCATTCGCCAAGGCGAACGCGATCTCACCATCGCCACCAACCTAATTGAAGCTCGGCTCATTAGTGGCTGTTATCACACCTTTGCTGAATTAACCGCCGCTACCGAGCCGGATAAGTTCTGGTCCAGCCAAGCTTTTTTTGAAGCCAAACGCCAAGAGCAAATTGCCCGCCATCAGCAATATCAAGACACCAGTTATAAGCTCGAGCCTGACATTAAATACAGTCCAGGAGGCTTACGTGATATTCAAACCATCAGCTGGGTCACCCGTCGCCATTTTGGCGCCACCACCTTGCATGAAATGGTCAGCCACGACTTTTTAAGTCAAGACGAATATGTAGAGCTGCTCGATTGCCAAAATTTCTTATGGAAGCTGCGCTTTGCCCTACACATCACCAGCCACAAAGCCGACAACCGCCTGTTGTTTGACAGGCAACGTGCCGTGGCCACCTCCTTAGGCTTTGCCGGTGAAGGCAATGCGCCCATAGAGCAGATGATGAAGCAGTTTTACCAAACGGTTCGCCATGTCCAAGAGCTTAATGAAATGCTGTTGCAGCTGTTTGATGAAGCCATTCTGGGTCACATTGCCATGGACGTACGCAATCTCACGCCCGAATTTCGCCTGCGCGGCACCTTGATTGATGTAATAGACCCAGCACTTTTTATCAGACAACCAGCGGCCATTTTACGGCTGTTTTATCATATCGCTCAGCACACGGAGATCACCGGCATTTACTCCAGCACGTTGCGTTTACTCAGGGATGCGCGGCGTGACCTGCCCGGCTTCTTATGTGACGACCCACAATGCCGACGCTTTTTTATGATGTTGATGCGTCATCATCAAGCCGGCGGCTTGGCGCTCACCTTGATGCACCGCTACGGTATCTTGGCCGCCTACCTGCCCCAATGGCAAAGCATTGTCGGCCAAATGCAATTTGATATGTTTCATGCCTATCCGGTGGATGAGCATACGCACAGATTACTGAAAAACATTTATCGCTTTCACCACGGGGACGGTAAACGCAGCCATCCGCTATGTTTTGATATTTGTAATCGGATGCGCAAGCCTGATTTACTCAACATAGCCGCCCTGTTTCACGATATTGCCAAGGGCCGCGGCGGCGACCACTCCGAGCTGGGCGCCCTGGACGCAGAGGCGTTTTGTGAATTACACCAACTGAGTCCAGCAGATAGCCATTTAGTAATATGGCTGGTGCGCCAGCATCTGCTAATGTCGGTTACCGCCCAGCGCCGAGATATTTACGACATTGAGGTGATCAGCGAATTTGCCAATCAGGTGCGCGATGAAATTAGGCTCGATTATTTATATGTGCTGACGGTGGCGGACATTTGCGCCACCAACGATAACTTATGGAATGACTGGAAAGGCAGCCTGCTGCGCGAGCTGTATTTCGCAACCCAAAAAGCCTTGCGCCAAGGCTTAGAAAACCCACCGGATCTGCGCTTAACCATCCGCGAAAATCAGCGCCAAGCGCGTCAAATACTGCTGCAATTGGACACCACAGAGGCGCAAATAAAAGCACTGTGGCCGCGCTTTCCTGCCGATTATTTTTTGCGCCACACTCCAGAGCAAATTGCTTGGCACAGCCGCCATATTTTAGCCCACGGCGATAACCCTGCACCCTTGGTGCAGATCAGCCAGCAACCAGGGCGCGGCGGCAGCGAGCTGTTTATTTATTGCCAAGACTCGCCCAACTTATTTGGTCGAGTTGCGGCGGCGCTGGATCAAAAAAATCTCAATATCCATGACGCGCAAATCATGACTTCCAAAGACGGCTATGCGCTGGATACCTTTATCGTGTTGGAGCCAGATGGCCAGCCTGTGAGTGGCGACCGGCTTACCGAGTTATGCCAGCGCTTAACGGACACGCTCGCGAGCAAGCGCGCGCCGCGGGTGCGCATTCGGCCGCCGTCCCGCCGTCATCGAGAGTTTAACGTGGCGACCGAAGTGAATTTTTTGCATCCCAAGCGCACTCATAAGCGCAGCCTTATGGAGCTGATTGCCCTCGACACCCCTGGGTTATTGGCGCGCATTGGTAATGTATTTAGCCAATTACAGTTAAACTTACACGCGGCCAAGATCACCACCATTGGCGAACGGGTCGAAGATTTTTTTAGCCTCACCAACGCCGACCATCTGCCCTTAACCGTCGAGGAGCAAACTAGGCTAAGGCACAAGATCATAGCGGAGCTCAGCCAAACGCAAGACGGTTAAGCAGCAGAGACCCTCTTGGTATAAAACAGCGCCTTGGTGGGATTTCTGTTATTATGAGCGCCCGCCTTAGCGCGCCCTCATTTTCTATCGTTATTTTAAACATAAGAGCTTCTTTGTGAACCAAACCGAATTTTCTACCCTATCGCTGGATCCTTCCCTCGTCGACAACCTCACTAGCCTCGAATACACGCGCATGACGCCAATTCAAGCGCAAAGTTTGCCGCTCATGTTAAACGGCAAAGACGTTATTGCTCAGGCCAGCACGGGAAGCGGTAAAACCGTCGCCTTTGGTTTGGCTCTGTTGGCGCGCTTAAACATCAATCATCTGGCCGTGCAAACCATGGTGATTTGCCCGACCCGTGAGTTGGCCGACCAAGTAGCGCAAGAATTGCGTCGTTTGGCGCGCGCCATGCCCAACGTGAAGTTGGTGGTGTTGTGCGGTGGCTCGCCCACCTCAGCACAAACCGCGACCTTGGAGTTTGGCGCGCATATAGTGGTCGGCACACCGGGGCGCATGCTCAAGCATCTTGAGCAAGGCACATTGCATCTAGATCATCTCAATACTTTGGTACTGGATGAAGCAGACCGCATGCTGGACATGGGATTTGCCTATGACATTGAGCAAGTGGTGGCTTATGCACCTAAGCAGCGCCAAACGCTGCTGTTTTCGGCAACTTACCCTAATGGCATCGCCGAATTGAGCCGTGGTTTACAACAAAATCCTGAGCGGGTTTCGGTAGCCGATGAAAATCGCGCCGACACCATAGTGCAGCTGCTGTTTGAAGTGTCACCGCATTTGCGCAAGCAAGCACTGGCAACCTTATTGGCCCACTATGCGCCTCGCTCCGCCGTCGTATTCTGTAACACTAAGCGCGCCTGCCAAGAAGTCGGGGATCACTTAACTGAACTCGGTTTTTCCGCGCTCGCGCTCAATGGCGACCTGGAGCAAAGAGAGCGCGATCAGGTGCTGGTGCGTTTTACCAATGGCAGCGCCAATATTCTGGTGGCTACCGACGTCGCCGCCCGCGGCTTGGACATTAAAGAGCTGGCGGCCGTCATCAACTACGACATCACTCAAGACCCAGAGGTACACGTACACCGCGTGGGTCGTACCGGCCGAGCCGGTCAGCAAGGCTTGGCGTTGAGCCTCTACAGCCCACAAGAAGCCTACCGCATCCATTTGATTGAAGAATATCAAAACGCACGTATCGTGCAGGGTTCACTGGCCGAGCTAAATAGTAATACTCCGCCGCTAGTGCCAGACATGGTGACCTTAAACATTGCCGGTGGCCGTAAGAGTAAAATCCGTGCCGGCGATATTTTGGGTGCCTTAACCGGTGAAGCCGGCATTGCAGGCAACCAAGTGGGCAAGATTAATATCTCAGAAATGCAGTCTTATGTGGCCGTGCACAAAGACGTGGCCAAGCAGGCGCTGAAGCATCTGCAACAAGGCAAAATAAAAGGTCGCGTAGTGAAAGTACGTCAGCTCTAATATTTTCCATGAGGCGAAAATACAGCGCCACACGCTAAGCCCAAAAAAGCACTGAGTCTTATCAACTCGGTGCTTTTTTATTGCCGCTAGCCCAGCGTAACACTTACAAGTTATCGTGGCTCGCGGCGGTTATTGTAATGGCGATGAATGTAGTCAATCTTCTCCATAAACTGGCTCTTTAGTTTTTCACTCGCGTAATCAAACTTATAGCTTTGATGAAAATTCAGCTGCAAGGTTACACCACTGCCCGATAACAAAACGCTGTAACCCTCAAAATCACTGCTGGCGATGATGCCTTCCAGTATGTGCCCGTCTTCGTAGGGCTCACCAAAGTTGCGAATTTTATCGAACACTTCCAGCACCACTTTATT
Source organism: Candidatus Oceanisphaera merdipullorum (assembly GCA_018883865.1). Classification (GTDB taxonomy): domain Bacteria; phylum Pseudomonadota; class Gammaproteobacteria; order Enterobacterales; family Aeromonadaceae; genus Oceanimonas; species Oceanimonas merdipullorum. Next base: position 53,140 of record JAHLFI010000143.1, on the reverse strand, counting down.
ATTCAATTCATTTTGCATGCCTGACTCCTCAATGAAGTACATAGGGAGGGAGTAACTCTATCGCCTCACTACGCAGCCCCTTACAAAGGCCACACCCAAAGTAACAAAGGGATACACACTAAGACTACTAAAACTTCTAAGGGTAAGCCTAAGCGCCAGTAATCACCAAACTTAAAGCCGCCTGGGCCTAAGATCAGGGTGTTATTTTGATGTCCGATAGGCGTTAAGAAGGAGCAGGAAGCGCCTATGGCTACCGCCATTAAGAAGGCATCCAAGTTAACGCCTAATTGATTGGCTGTACCAATGGCTATCGGGCACATCACGGCGGCGGTGGCGGCGTTATTCATTAAGTCAGAGAGCGTCATGGTGACAATTAAAATCAACACCAGCGCTACCACCGCATGACCTTGGGCTAACTGATTGAGTAACACATTTGCAATTAAGCTGGCGGTACCACTGGTCTCCATGGCTTCAGCTACGGGTATTAACGCACCCAGCAAGATGATCACCGGCCAATCGATGGCGTTATACACAGACCGCGGCGGCACAGTGCGCACTATCATGGAGACCAACACGCCGGCGGCAAACGCCACCGCCGTCGGTAACAGCCCTATGCTTGCGATAGCCACAGAGCCCACCATGATCAAGGTCGCCATAATAGCCATGCGTTTGCTGGGTATAGACAGTTCACGCTCCGCTAATGGCACGCATCCCATGCTGCCAGCAAATTCCGAAATCGCCTCAGGCCCACCCTGCACCATTAATAAGTCGCCGGCTCTAAAAGGTTGGGCGCGCAAGCGCTTCACAGACTTATTACCTTGTCGTGAGATGGCTAACAGGTTAACGCCAAAACTGGTTCTAATTTGAATGCCTGCCGCCGTGCGCCCCAGTAAGCTGGAGTTGGGAAGCACCACCAGCTCGCTTAAGATCACGTCATCAAAATCGGGATGCGCGTCGGGACTCGCTTCCGCCTTAGTCCCCGCGTCCACGTTAGGCTCTGCAGTTATATCGATAATGTCTTGCGCTTGTGCTCTAACCGCTTGCGTCTTATTCGTGGGCTCGCTGGTTTTTTCTTTAGCTTGTTTTTCCTTTTCTTTTTCTCGCTCATCTCGAGCAGCTTTCTCCTCCTCCAGTTTCAATCCTAGGCTTGATAAGGCGCTGGCTAGGGTTTCCGCTTCCGCTTCCAGCATTAAGATGTCGCCCGCTCGCGTGCGCCGCCGTGGGCTAGGCGGCGTTACCCGAACCTCGTTACGCACCAAACCTAATATTTGTGCATCGGCATCACTTAAGGCCTGCTCGATTTCAATCAAGGCCATGCCCTCGGCCTTACTGCCCGCGGACACGCGCGCTTCGGTAATATAGGCGCCTGAGTCAAAACTATCGCCGCCCGCTTGCTTTCGCCCCGGCACCAGTCGCCACCCCACCAAAGAAATAAACGCCACGCCCACGACCGCCACCGCTAAGCCGACGGGCGTAAAATCAAACATACTAAATTGCCCTTGACCACTGGATTGGCGAAAGCCAGAAACGATCAAGTTCGGCGGCGTACCAATTAAGGTGGTCATGCCGCCTAAAATGGTGCCAAACGCCAGCGGCATTAACACCTTACCGGTGGCAATGTTCTGGCGCTTAGCCATTTGCATTGCTACCGGCATTAACAGCGCCAAAGCACCTACGTTGTTCATAAACGCCGACAGCAAGGCACCCAAGGCGGTTAATGCGGTTATGGATAAGGTAACGCCTGCATTGGTCGGCAATAAATATCGGGTTAATACATCAACGGCGCCTGAGGTTTGTAAGCCTTTACTTAAGATCAGCACACAGGCCACCGTGATCACCGCCGGATGGCTAATGCCATTAAAGGCAGACTCGGCAGGCACTAAACCGGTAAACACACAGGCCAATAAAGCCGCCAACGCCACCATGTCATGCCGCCAGCGGCCCCATAAAAACAGCAATACCGTGCACGCTAAGATAATAATAATGGTAATTTGCGCTGTATCCATGAGGCTTGGCTCCTGATTACGAAGGCATTAACGGTAAGAAGATAGCTGTCGAAGATGACGTAATACCATTAAATTAAAGCTCGGCCTCCACCTTAGCACTGTTTTTAATACACAAACGTGCCCTTTACACTGCTTGTACTCACACTTTTTGTTAAAAAATTAACATTTTGCCCACTGGCAGGTATTCAGGCCCCATTTTTTACCGAGATCTGTGTTCATAATATCCCAACCTAGGCACTATCCTTGATGAGCTATGGTGGTCTTTCCCCCCGTGGCAGGCTAAAATCATTTTTTTATAAAAACGGTAATTAGCATGATAAAGCTTGGCGATAACAACACCCTACCTCTGATACGTTTAGATGATAAAGGCGGCTGGCTTGATGCCAATCCTTATGGTGAAGCCTTTATCCCAAAGCGCCAATTGCCAGCCAACTGCCAGCCGGGTGATGAGATTACCGTTTTTATCTATCTGGATGCCGACCTTGAGCCTGTGGTCACCACTGACCAACCCAAGGCGAAAGTGGAGCAATTTGCCACTCTTAAAGCCGTGTCCAGCAATCGCATCGGTGCCTTTCTCGATTGGGGCATGAAAAAAGATATTTTTGTACCCGAGCGCAATCAAGTACAACCCATGGAAGCCGGCCGTAACTACGTGGTGTACATTTATTTGGATCACGAAGGCCGCATGGTCGCCAGTAGCAAGCTAGACCGTTTTTACAGCCGCGAATTGCCCACCTACCAGGTAGGCGATGAAGTGGACTTGTTGATTGCCGAGCCTACCCAGTTAGGCTTTAAAGCCGTAGTGGATAATCAGTTTGGCGGCCTGTTGTTTCGCTCAGATATTTCCGGCCGCTTGCCGGTGGGCTTAAGCACCAAAGGCTATGTGAAACAGATGCGCGACGACGGTAAAATCGACCTCAGCTTGTTTAAGCCAGGCCCCGGTAAAGTGGACGATGCGGCCAGCATGATTTTGGATAAGCTAGAGCGCGCCGGTGGCAGTATGCAGGTCAGCGATAAAACCGATCCCGATACTATTTTTCGCATCTTTGGTGTCAGTAAAGGCACGTTTAAGAAGGCCATTGGCGGCTTATACAAGCAAGGCCAGATCAGTATCGAAAATGACGGCATTCGTCGTACTAAGTAAGGCTTACGGCTAAGTAAACCCAGTTCACTTGTTGAACGGGTTGCAAGCTAACACGGCTCGCCTCAATCTATGCGCCGAGCCGTGTAAAAAAACCTTAAATTAACAGCATTTCTGCAGTATCTTGTTTATCGCAGCATCTCTCGCTGTCGCAGTGACTGACTATCCGTTACATCCAACGTAAGGCTAATCATAATGACACCAGTAATCAGAGTCGCCATCGCCGGTTACGGCAACCTCGGCCGCGGCGCCCAAGCCGCCATCAAACAAAGTCCAGACATGCGTTTAGTCTGTGTATTCAGCCGCCGAGATCCCGCATCCGTAACCCTGATCGATAATAGCGTGCCCGTGTATGCCATGGACGATATCGAACAATACAAAGATGACATAGACGTACTGATTTTGTGTGGTGGATCCAAGTCTGATCTGCCCGAGCAAGGTCCCGCATTCGCCCGCTTATTTAATATCGTCGACAGCTTCGATACCCACGCTAAAATTCCTGAGTATTTCGCGGCTCTGGATGGCCCCGCCACTGCTGCCGGCAAAGTAGCCATGCTGTCTGTGGGTTGGGATCCGGGTTTATTTTCCATCAACCGCTTATATGGCGAAGCCATTTTACCGGTCGGCGAAACGTACACCTTCTGGGGCAAAGGCTTAAGCCAAGGTCACTCAGATGCCGTGCGTCGCGTCAGTGGTGTTAAATCAGGCGTGCAATATACCATTCCCTCAGAATCCGCCATGGCGCGCGTGCGCAACGGTGAGCAGCCCACGCTCACCACTCGTGAGAAACACACCCGCGAATGCTTTATCGTGCTGGAAGATGGAGCCGATGCAGAAGCCGTGCGTAACACTATAGTGACCATGCCCGATTACTTCTGTGACTACGACACCACTGTAAACTTTATCGATAAAGAGACCTTTGAGCGTGAGCACAGCGCTATGCCTCACGGCGGCTTCGTCATTCGCAGCGGCGTAAGCGGCATCGACGACACTAAGCAAGTATTGGAGTTCTCATTAACACTTGGCAGCAACCCTGAGTTTACCTCCAGCGTGTTAGTGGCCTACGCTCGCGCCGCCTATAAGATGAACCAAGCGGGTGAGAAAGGCGCGAAAACCGTACTCGATGTCGCACCTAGCTTGTTATCACCCAAGAGCCCAGCGCAACTCCGCCAAGAGCTACTGTAAACACCCAACCAGCACGTTAACGTGTTAGCAAATGATAAAAGCCCCACGCTGGAATAGACGTGGGGCTTTTTTATGCAAGAACATTAAGATTTTTTACATGATATCCGGCTTTTAGCTGTTCGCTTACCGCTGACGCCCGAAGAGCATCATTAAATCTTCGATATAAAGCTCTTCAGCCACGTTACGGCCGGCACCTCGGGATCCAGCGTTTCAGTGGCGTCTATGGTCAGCATCTCGGTCACGGCGGTGGCCTGCAATTCTTGCAGTAAATCGTTAAATAACTGGCCGCCGCCACAATAGTGCTCATAGCTGCTGTCGCCAAGTGCTGCAATGGCATAACGCAATTGTGGCAGTGGGCCACTGTTATCCCGCAGCTCACTAAACAGCGGCAAGATATCTGCCGGTAATTCGCCCTGCCCAGTGGTGGAAGTCACCACCAGCCAAAAATGCTCAGGGTTTAGGTCAGCCAAGGCGGCCTCTTCATGCAGCACTACCTCATGGCCCGCTGCCATTAATGCCTCTTCTAAGCTTTCTGCCGCCGACATAGCAGAGCCATATACGGTGCCGACTATGATATCCACTGTCGCCATTATGATTCCTTATACTTTGCTCGCTGGTGGACATTAAACCACCAACTAAAAATGAAGATTATCCACAACAGAACTCACTGAGCTTGACCACTCAAACTCTTCCATGACCCGCAACCATTGGCTATCAAGCCCAGCTTCCAGTAGCAAAGGCAAGCCTGTCACCGGATGGCTAAGTGCTAAACTTCGCGCATGCAACAACATGCGCTCGCAATTATATTGAGTACGGAAAAATTTATTATGTCGCCCGTCGCCGTGACTGGTGTCGCCCACTATGGGATGAAATAAATGCGCCATGTGCCGGCGCAACTGATGTTTGCGGCCAGTTTCTGGCGTTAAGCGCACTAAGCTGTAGCGGCTGGTGTCGTGCTTCTTTGATACTGCAAACGGCAGCTCAATTTGCGCCAGACTCTGCCAATGCGTCACCGCCTCTTGGGGCGGCTTATCTAAGTTCGCAAATTTATCGGCAATGGCGTCCGGCTGAAAGCTGAGCGCATAATCAAGAGTGCCCAGCTCAGGCATAAAGCCGCGCACCACGGCTAAATACTGTTTTTCGACCTTGTGCTCGGTAAAGGCCTCGGTGAGAATGCGCGCCACCGCAGAGCTCTTAGCAAATAACAGCACGCCAGAGGTGGGCCTGTCGAGTCGGTGCACCGGAAAAACATGGCAACCCACCGCATCACGAGTCAGTTGCATGGCAAAGCGGGTCTCGCCTTTATCCAGCCAGCTGCGATGCACTAATAGACCGGCCTCTTTATTGATGGCGACTAAATAGTCATCCTCAAATAGGATGTTGATGCCATTATCTATCCGCTCGGTTATGGCGCTTTCTGTGCTTATGCTGTCGCGGCTCATGTGTTCAGTGCTCATGCTTAACCGGTTGGCCCGTTAAGGCCTCATCTAATTGGGCGATGGCCGCCATTAAACCGCGGGTGTCTTCACTCAAGCCCGCAAAACTTTCTTGCGCCACAGGGTAGACGCTGATTTCAGTCGGCAAAGGCATGCCTGCAGCCAGCATGTCACGCAGCCGTGCCAACAGCACAAACTGCAACCACTGCGCCAAACTCAAGGTGTCCACAGCAAATGGCAGCGTGCTGGCCAAGTCTTCGGCACTGGGCGGCACGGCTTGCCACCAAGACAGCGCCTTAAGCTCATTTTCAATCGTATCGAGTAATGTCGTGGTGACATGTAACGGTTTTTGTGACGCAACTGACATAGCGCAAGTCCTCTTTAAACACCCAGTCACTATACCATCTTGCCCAGAGACTCCCTATAATCGACGGCCATGCAACAGGAGAAATCGATGCAAATAAATACCTTGAGTGAATTTTTAACCCAGGCCGGCACCGAATTTCGCCTCTTCGATCTGGGTCGTCGTTTACAGGCCATTGAGCCTGCTGATTTTGTGGCCATTGAGGCCCACCAGCGCCCTTATCCTTGGCCCTTACAGCGCCATGCTTGGCTTGCTGTCTGCTATTGGAAAACGCACAGCGCCGATCAACCTTACATCTGGTTTTTAAAGCTACCGCTTGATGAACGTGGCTTACTTAACAATGGTGCAGTTAAGTACTTTTTAGCGGCCTTAGTCGAACAATTAGGCCAAGATTTAACCGCGCCCTTAAGCGATGAACAACAGCAAAATTTGGCGCAAACGCCTTTTACCTTTGCGCCCTCGCCCGAAAAACTGGCTGCCTTTCATGCCCGTTTAGGGCAAGTTTTACATACGCCGCCTTCTCATTTCTATCAAGGTGCACTCGATTATTTGGCCGCCCCCACACAACATGACTGGCAGCAATTAGGCTTACAGGGCTTGGCAGAAGTGGCGGCGCGTTTGCAAAGCGATGCGCCGTTAAGTCAGCTATTAGTAAGCCAATGGCCGCATTTACCTGAGCCGGTGCAAACCGCACTCTGTCAGCAATGTGAACATCAACCCCTCTCAGACTCGGTTAATCAGTTATTGTTAGATGCGGTGAGTCACGAGCTGGAGCGCCACATGCCTGATGATGAGCGCATCGCATTATTATTGCGCGCCACCGCAGCTAGCCCGACGTTTATTCGTCGCCAGCAAAAAATCGCTACCCTACTCAGCGTGGCTCCCAGCCAGGCTTTGATGCTGTGTTTAGTGGCCAGACTTTGGCAAGAATTAGCCGATGAAGCCTTATTACTGGCGTATTTAAGCCAACTGGCCGAGCGCCACGGCGACCTCTTTAATGCCGTGTTTTCTGAGCTGGTGTCGCTGCCTGTGCTGCGGCCATTAATCTTGAGCAACTTGCATAACCCAGCTTTAGCGCCCGCATTAAAAGACGCTCTGGGCGCCTTATATACGGCATCAGCCACGGCATCCACATGACAGAATTACTGGGTTTAATCGCGATCTTGCTGTTTGGCGCCGGCTACTGGCAGCTCAGGCGCCAAAGTGAGTTTGCACAAGCTTGGCTAGCCCGTTATTGTCGCCAACAGAGCTTTCAATTATTAAGCGTGTATCGGTATCGCTTCAAATGGCAACGAGGCAGACTGCTAACCCAGTTTAGGTTTGAGTTCAGCCACGATGGCCTGCAACATAACGAGGGAGTATTGTGGCTGCATCACCTGACAGTGCTCAATGTAGACTTGCCAATCTTGCGCGAGACAGATTCACCTATGCTCTAAACGGCGGTCAGTTAAACACGTAAAACCTGAGGAGAACGTAATGATGGAATCGATTAATCACCCATTTAGCGCTCTGTTTGAGCAATTAGGGTTAGATGCCAGCCATGATGGCATTGAGCACTTTATTAAGAGCCACAAATTGCCTGCCGATTTGGAGTTAGTGGACGCGCCCTTTTGGAGCAAGACCCAAGCCGCTTTCTTAAAAGAAGGCTGGCAAGCTGACTCAGACTGGGCCGAAGTGATAGACCAGCTCAATGTCAGCCTTCGATAAGCCCTGCGGGCAGCTTGAAGCTGTTAGCTGTTAGCTCAATAAAAACAGCGGTTTTCGTCGATGGACGCCTCTTCGGCAAAGAGTAGTGACTTAGCTTTAGATAGGCCCGCAAAAAGCGTTACATAAGTAGAGTTGAAGAAGAAATTATGCCTCAGCAACAGATATTGGCGGTGATACGCCAACTCGCCGCCGAAGAAAAAGCTATCACCACGGCGGCTGTGCGTGCCCGTCTCACCAGACCCGTGCCGTTAAGCGAACTGTTGGCGCTGGTGAGCCGCTATAAACAGTCACCGGACAGTTTGCCGCCACTTACGGCTGCCAGCTTACAAGATTCTAATACTCATGCAGAGTCTGAACTAAGCGCACGCCTGCTCACCCTTGAGCAGCTCGTCGCTGAACAAGCGCTGAGATTGGATCGTTTGGAACATTTATTAGTGACCACCTTAGGTGGGAAACTCGATTAATCGCCAACTCAACTAGCACGCCGAAGGACTGAGTAATGTGGGTATGTGAACTGCACTTTGATTGTTACCAAGAAACCGAATTAGCCGAGGCTGAGCCCGCTATTCGCCAGTTTATTGATGCGCTGCGCTACAACGGCCAAATTATCGGTCGTGAATTCCCCACCGCCATGCATGCCGACGGCCTCACCACGCGCGTGGTGTGCCCCGAGCAAGATAGCCTGCATGCCCGTTATCACAGCCGTCAAGTGAAGCTGGCGATTGACCGCTTGCATCAAGCAGGGCTCACTAGCCCTAAGATGGCGATGAAAGGCCAAGACCTTAATTCCGACACCACAGATGCCTGCCGCGAGCGGCCATGGCAACTGCTGTACACCACCTATTTACACTCTTGTTCGCCGCTGCGTTGTGGCGAGCATTTGGCGCCCATTCCCTTGTACCAAATACCGGCGGTGGCTAATGGTGATGCTAAACAAGTGATCAAATGGCAAGAAGATTGGGAAGCCTGTGACCAACTGCAAATGAACGGTTCTGTGTTAGAGCACCCAGCGGTAAGCGAAATCAGCGAGCCCAGCAGCCGTTTAAGTCAGCGCGGCATCAAGCTGTGTAAGCAAATAGAGTCGCTCACCAAAATACCGACTTTTTATTACTTGTATCGGGTGGGCGGCGACAATTTAGCCTCCGAGTTAGCACGCCCTTGCCCAAGCTGTGGCCAGCCTTGGCAGTTAAGCGAGCCGTTACACGATATTTTTGATTTCAAATGCGAGCCCTGTCGTTTGGTCTCAAACTTATCCTGGGATTTTAAAGACTAATAACGCCCAGAGCACTAAGCGCCGAGCTAACAAGCTCGGCGCACTTTAACTGCTCACTTTTACCACATTTCAACAAGGCTCTACTTGGCGTAAAAATGCCTCCAAATTAGGCGCCAGCACGCCAATACAGCCCTTACCTAAGCGCTCTAATTGCACCTCGCCGCTGGCATTATTAAGTGTCACCAACTTTTGCTCATCAGCGCAGCTGGCTAAAAACCAGCTGGCCGGTAATTTAAGCTTCTTCATCATCAATTGGTGTGCAATTTGATGTTGTTGCAGCCGTTCAAAGTCTGCTTCATTCCACGGCTGTAACAAGGTAAAAAATAAGCCTTTAAAGCAGCCTTCGATATTGCCCGCGTAATAATGGCCAAAAAATTCACTCACATCAGAGTGCACTGCTATTTCCAGCGCCTCGCCTACATTAGAAAATGAGTCAGGCTCAGGCTTTAACCAGGCTTGCCAGCCTACCTGACCCGCCACGGCGGGCAAAAGCTCGGCAGGAGAAGGAAAATCCACATCGTGAGCCACCAAGGGAATACCGCCAACCCGACGCTGGCGGACAAATAATTCGCAAAGCGCGCTCACCACTTGATCTTGCATACTAAAGACTCACAATAAGGTCAGAGCATCTTATTCTACCAATTGGACTTTGAAATGACACCCGAGCAAAAATATCAGGCAAGCCTAGCACTCGATACCTTAGCCTTAGGCAAACAAAGCAGCTACGTCTGTGAATACGATGCCAGCCAATTACAAGGCGTGCCGCGCAGCTTAAACCGCGATGACTTAGGCTTAACACCAGATAACCTGCCCTTCGCTGGTGAAGATGTGTGGAACCTGTATGAACTGTCTTGGCTGAATAGCAAAGGTAAACCTGTAGTAGCCATGGGCGAGGTGCGAGTGCCCATTAATAGCGTCAACCTTATTGAATCAAAATCCTTCAAACTCTATCTAAATAGTTTAAATCAAAGCCACTTCGAGCGTTTGGAGGATGTGGAAGAGGTGCTGACGAGAGACTTGAGCCAATGCGCTCAAAGCGTCGTCAAAGTAAAACTCTATGAGCTAAAAAATGCCTCTAACCAATTTGGTATCTTGCCCGGCGATTGTATCGACCATCTGGACATAGATGTGCTGCAGTATCAGCCGGATTTGGCGCTTTTAGAGAATATAACGGAAGAGGAATGGGTCAGTGAAACAGTGCACTCACACTTGCTTAAATCAAACTGCTTAGTGACCGGCCAGCCAGATTGGGGCAGTATTATGATCCGCTACCAAGGCCCGCGTATTAATCGCGAAGCCTTGTTGCGCTACCTCGTTTCATTTCGCCAACACAATGAATTTCATGAACAATGCGTCGAGCGTATTTTTATGGACTTACAACAACATGCCAAGCCAAAAGAATTAACTGTTTATGCCCGTTACACCCGCCGTGGTGGACTAGATATTAATCCCTATCGCAGTAACGTAGCCGGCAAAGCCGCCAACGTGCGCTTACAGCGCCAATAATGCCCTGAGTGGAGCGGCCGGCGTTTAGCAATTAGTTAAAAAATAAAACGGGGCCTAAGACTCTTTGCCTAATAGATGGCCCCGGCACTCGCACTGGCAAGAGACAGCGCCGAGATTTATGGGTGGCGTAAACGTAGGGCCTTTGACGGCGGCTGAGATTAAGTGACCGCTTACGCTTAGGGCTCCATAAGCGAGTCTTCACTCGGCTCGCACTTATGGTAAGCTGGAAAGCTATTTGCATGCGTATCGGTGTTTGTTATTGTGATCTTGTCTGTTGCCGTTTTGGTTTCCCATCTAGCCGGTACTCCCGTACTACAGCCTAACCAAATTGAACCTGTTCAGCTGCAACAGGCTCAGCAACTCATGCTTAGCCGTCCGGCCGAATGCGTCGCCATAACCCAATTATTTTTGCAGCGTAAAGAAATTGATCCCGCGAAGTTAGTCAACTCTCGACAAGATTTTGACCAAGAAGCCATGAGCCAGCACTATCGCTCACGAGAGCAAAGCTTAATGGCGTGGCAAATTCAAGCCTTGTGCCAAGCCAACGAAGGCTTATTGTTGCCCGCCCATGCCAGCATTAATCAGGCGATTAAGCTGGCTAAGCGCTATCACCAAACCGACAGCCATGCGGCGGGCTTAATGATCAAGGCTAAATTATCACTGGCCAAACAAGATGCCGCGCAAGCGAAAAAGCTGCTAAATAATGCCCAAACCCTGCTTAATGAAGAGAGTGCTGACGCTTTACAGCAAGCACTGCCTCTGCTGCAAGCCAGCACCCTCTTCTATCAACAGAAAATGGAGGAGGCCCGCTTAGCGTTTGAGCATATTCGCTTGCAAGCTCAAGAAAATAATCAGCAGGTTCAGCAGGCATGGGCCAATTACTTATTGGCTAATTATTATCAGCTCATACAACAAGACGAATTAGCACTAGCCCACTACATAGAAACCCTCAGCCTGCTTGGCAAACGCCGCCTATATTACTTAAAAGCGCAGGCCGCCGAAAAAGCCGCGGCGATTAATGCTACTTTAGGAAAAAGCGAACAAGCCATTCATTTTGCCAATCTCGCGGCCAGTGAATTTGAATCCTTAGGCAATCCCAATTTATTAATCAGCTCCTTACTTAACTTAGGCCGAGTGACGCGCACCAGCAGTGAAGACGCCAGCTTGGCGTTAGTCTATTTTTTTAATGCGCTGAATTTGGCTAAAATCTTGGTCGACAACGAGCAAATAGCACAATTGTATTTAGAAATTGGCCACAGCTATCGGCTGTTGGATAAACCAAGCGAAGCGCTGCCCTATTTGAGCCAAGCCCGCGCTAGTTTTGAGCGTAACAAGGATATTGAACCAGCAGGCGCGCACAAAATTGTAGCGCAGCAACAAAAAACACTACTGCTAATAGATACGTTGCATCAACTAGGCCAGTTGTATATGAGCCAGCAAGAAAGCGGCTTAGCTTTATTACAGCTAGAGCAGGCACTCACACTTGCCGAGCGCATTAATAATGTGCCGCGTCTCATCGAAAGCCATCGCTTATTAGCTCTGTTATTTGAACACATTAACAACCCCAACCAAGCCTTGATTCATTATCAGGCCTATCACGAGCATTTTGCCCAAGCCAGCCAGCTTAATCGTTTGTTGACGCAAAGCTTAGTACAAGATAATGATCAGCAGTTGCAGCAGGAACGTGAATTGGTGAGCCTACGCCAACAAAGCGAGCAACTGCAGCGAGATAAACGGTTGTTCTCATCTTTGGCCATCGCACTCAGCGTGAGTACGGTGTTATTGTTATATGCTGCATGGCGTAATCTGCTGTCTCGACGGCGCTTGCAGGAGCAAAATACCGGCTTGACACATTCTTTGTTATTGGAGTCGCGTACCGGCCTACCCAATTGGCGTCAGTTCATGCTGCGCTTGCCCAAAGACGTAGCCAAGAGCCAGCTTAGCTCAGAGCAGTGGTACTTAAATGAAGCTCAAGCTCAGCCCTTTGATGATAAAATTTACTACCTGCTGTTGCATGTCCCTTTTATGGTCGATTTGAGCGAGCGTTTAGGTTTGGTGGCCACCAAAGCGTTGCAACAACAACTGGGCACTTATCTGCAAGGGCGTATCCATCCTGAGGCGCGTCTGTATGACTTGCGCGAAGGGCAATTTATCTATGTTATTGCACAACGCCAAGTGAGTTCATTACAGGAAACGCTGGCCAATTTACAGCGCATGTTTGAGGAATTCCCCTCGGCCTATGACTTAGATAAGCGTTTAGCCATTGGCATTATTGGTCATCCGTTCTTACCAAAAGCCCCTCACGCACTCGATGATATGCGCATGGGGGATATTTTATATCTGGCCATGGCCGCAGCACACCAACTGAGTAAAGAAACCGGAGATCGAGCTTGGGTCGAATTATTGGCTCTGGATTGTCAGCAGGCGGCTTTTTTTAACGGTGATATTCGTCATTGTTGTATTCAAGCTATTCTCAAAGGCTTAGTAAAAGTAAACTGTTCCCACAAAAAACACTATATTGATTGGCAAGCCTTAGCTCCCGAGCTGGCAAAGACGGTTTAATTAATAAGGGCGGCCTCGCAGGTATCACATGAACAATTTAGACGATAAATTGATGTTGCAAGAGCTAACAGCTGTGATCAATCGGCTAGAAAAGCTCATCGCTGACTTAAAACACCCAGCGCTAAGTTCATCTACCCAGCCCGAGGACACTAACCCCCGTTTATTTAGCCAGTGGCAAAAATTATTGAATGGCACCAAGTCTCAGGCGTCGAGTGCGCTGCTAAATGCTGAACATCTGGCCGCCGAGCTTGAGCTGCAATTACTGCGCTTACAAAACGGGCACGCCAAACTCGCGCGCTTACAGCAGTTGGGCCGCCAGAAGTTAAGCGCAGCCGCCTATCTATTACAGCAATCGGGCGCCAGTCCCGCCAGCGACGCGCTACTTGAGCGATTACGTCTCGATGATGCCAACCATCAAGTACAACTTTGGCAACTACTCGATTACTACCAGCAAGCGCTCGACGACCTGCTAAATCGCGAGCGCCAAGGTGAAGCCCTTCAGCATCAATTATGCTCGCGCTTACAGCAGTTAGTGGAAGAACTGCATTTTTCTGGTCCAGTCGCCATCGAGCTGACCAAGATCCGCCAGCAATTGCTTAATCCCATAGCGCCAGCCGAGTTACCTGAGGTGTGCTTACGCTTAATTGATCTCACCATTGAAGGCGTGCGCTTTGAGCGCAGCAGTGCCAAGCAATATTTAACTAAGCTGTACACAGATCTCGAAGATGTACATCAATACGCGGCCATCACCCTCAGCGAAGAACAATCATTGTATGTCGCCCGCAGCCATCATAGCGAGCATATTGCCGGTGAGCTCAGAGCCATTGGCGAACATTTATTTTGCCAAGAAAATGCCCAGCTGAAAGCCGATATTGAAGTGCGTATGCGCAGCATTAACCATATTTTGGTACAAAATCAGCGTTTACAAGCGCGCGAGCAAGCCTTACTCACCCGCATGACTGAAATGGAACAACAGATTGGCTTTCTTAAACAAGAAGCGGATAATTTTCGGCAACAACTCAGCAAGCAAAATGATAAGCTATTTGTTGACAGTTTAACGCAAATCCATAACCGAGCCGGCATGGATCAACGGCTCGAAATAGAATATCGACAATGGTTACGTGATGATAAGCCCTTATGTATTGCCTTGCTCGATATCGATTACTTCAAGGAAATTAATGATAAATATGGCCATCTCGCCGGTGATAAAGCGCTGCGTCTGATTGCCAGAACCTTACAAAAATCATTGCGCGAAAGCGATTTTGTCGCTCGTTTTGGCGGTGAGGAATTCACGGTACTGCTTAATAATGTCAGTCAAGATAACCTAGAGACACCGTTACAAAAACTGCGTGAGCAAGTGAAAAAGATTCCTTTTCGCTTTAAAGACCAACCGGTGACTATCACCATTTCCTTAGGCGCGACGCTATTTAAAGCTGGCGATACTATTCATTCCGCCTTGGAACGCGCCGATCAAGCCTTATATCGCGCTAAGCACGCGGGCCGAGATCAGCTGGTCATCGACTAACCGAATAACAATATTCAAGGAATGATAATGATCACCCATATAAATCCAGTAGGCAGCATGAACTTGCTGTCACAAATTGAAGTGGACAACCTAAAAAAATCAGCACGCGGCAACCTGTATCAGTTGTTTCGTAATTGCGCCTTGGCCGTGCTTAATTCAGGTAGCCAAACCGACAACTCGAAAGAGATTTTAGACCGTCATAAAGATTTTGATATTAACGTGATCCGCCGTGAGCGCGGCGTAAAATTGGAGCTATTTAATCCGCCGATACATGCTTTCGTGGATGGCGAGATTATTCGCGGCATTCAAGATCATTTGTTCTCTGTGCTGCGCGATATCATTTATGTAAACAGCAAACTGCAATTTGCTGAAGAGTGCAACCTCAGTTCGGCGCAGTTAACAGACTTAGTATTTTCAATTTTGCGCAATGCCGGTACCGTGCACCCTGGGCTAGAGCCAAACTTGGCCGTCTGCTGGGGTGGACACTCCATTTCAGCCGGGGAATATCAGTACACCCGCGAAGTGGGCAATGAACTCGGGCTGCGTGATATGAATATCTGTACTGGCTGTGGCCCCGGTGCCATGGAAGGTCCGATGAAAGGTGCGGCCGTGGGACATGCCAAACAAAGAGTGTTTGGTAGCCGTTATATCGGCCTTACTGAACCTTCTATTATTGCCGCAGAGCCGCCAAATCCCATCGTCAATGAGCTGGTGATCCTGCCCGATATCGAGAAACGTTTAGAAGCCTTCGTACGCGTGGGCCATGGCATCATCGTGTTTCCGGGTGGCGTGGGAACTGCCGAAGAAATTTTATACATTTTGGGCATAATGCTGCACCCTGAAAACCGCAATCAGCCGATGCCGATTATTTTTACCGGCCCCAAAGAAAGTGCCGATTACTTTCGTAGCATGGATGAATTTATTGGCAGCACCTTGGGCACAGAAGCACAATCGCTGTATCAAATTATCATCGACAATCCAGCAGAAGTGGCGCGCCGCGTAAAAAATGCCATGCCGTTAGTGCGCGATTATCGCAAATCTGTGGGGGACGCTTACTCCTTCAACTGGTCGCTGCACATAGAGCCGGAGTTTCAACAGCCGTTTGTACCGGATCATGCCAACATGGCCAGCCTAAATCTTAATCGCGATCAACCGCCGCAACAGCTGGCGGCTAACCTGCGCCGTGCTTTTTCGGGCATAGTGGCGGGTAACGTGAAAGAAGGCGGTATTAAAGCCATTGAAGAATTCGGTCCCTTCTTGCTCAATGGTGAGCCTGAAATGATGCAGATGATGGATAAACTGCTACAACAATTTGTTGAGCAAGAACGCATGAAACTGCCAGGCAGCACCTACGTGCCTTGCTATCGTATTAACCGTTAATACATGCAACTGCTGATCCTTGACGCGCTCAATCTGATCCGCCGCCTCTACGCGGTACAAGAGGTGCAACATCAAGACAGTAAAGCCGCACTGGCCGCCACCAGTGCGGCTCTTATTCATGCCGCTACCCGGTTGCTGCGCCAATTTCAGCCCAGTCACGTGGTGGCGGTATTTGATGGCGCGCCTCAAGGTTTTCGCCATCATTTATATCCAGCTTACAAGGCGAATCGCAAACCCATGCCCACGCCCTTGGCCGATTACTTAGGCCAATTGCAGCAAGATTTATGGGGCATTGGCATAGATGCGCTGCTCTCCGACACAGATGAAGCAGACGACTTAATTGCTACCTTGGCGAGCACTCTCAGCCGCCACGGTAAAGCTTGCGTCATCGTCTCAACCGACCAAGGTTTCTGCCAGCTGCTTAACCCGCATATTCAGCTGTGGGATCACTTCAAGCAAGCCGCCGTCACTCAAGCAGTTGCCGAGCAGAAATTTCAGTTAAACACTCACCAACTGGTGGATTATTGGGCCCTCACCGGCGTATCAGGCAGCAACATCAAAGGCGTGCCAGGCATAGGTCCAAAACGCGCCCATGCCTTACTTGCACGTTGGCATAAGCTAGACAACTTGCTGTCTGAGGCGCAAAACATGCCAGACCAAGAACGGGCCAAAGAAGATAACGCCGTGCTCACGCATCGAGAACAAGCGTTGCTGGCTCGGCAATTAGTGAAGCTAGTCGATGATATCAAACTGGGATTTAATCTTAGCCAACTGCGCTATCACAGTTCGACTAAGGGCGGATAGCTCCCGCCTTGCTAAGTTGCTATAACGGCTTATTGTTATTCTCCACAGACGGAACATAACCCATGACGCAACGCACTATTACCGTGATCCCTGGTGACGGTATTGGCCCCAGCATAGTGGCGGCCGCCATCCGTATTCTGGATGCAGCAGGCTGTAATTTTATTTACGACTACGCCGACGCCGGTTTGGTAGCGCTAGAAAAACACGGCGAGCTGCTACCTCCATGTACTTTAGACTCAATTGCACACAACAAGATCGCCCTCAAGGGTCCACTCACCACCCCCATTGGCGGCGGTTTTAGCTCGGTCAATGTGGCGCTACGCAAGCACTTTAATTTATATGCTAACCTGCGTCCCGTGGTGTCCTTTGAAGGGACCCATAGCCGTTATGAAAATATCGACATTATTACCATTCGCGAAAATACCGAGGGCATGTATTCGGGCATCGGCCAAACTCGCGCCAGTGATAACAACAGCGGCGAAGCCACTAGCATCATTACCCGCGCCGGTGCCGAGCACATTAGCGAATTTGCCTATCAACTGGCGGTTAAAGAAAGTCGAAAAAAGGTCACCATAGTACATAAGGCCAACATCTTAAAATCTACCTCTGGCTTATTTTTAGACGTAGCGCGCGAAGTCGCGCTGCGTTATCCGCAAATAGAAACCAACGAGATGATAGTGGATGCGGTATGCATGAACTTGGTCATGTACCCAGAACGCTTCGATGTAATAGTGACCACCAACTTATTTGGCGATATCATCTCAGATCTGTGTGCCGGTTTAGTGGGCGGTTTAGGCATGGCACCTGGCGCCAATATTGGTGACGAGGTCGCCATTTTTGAAGCGGTACACGGCTCGGCCCCCGATATCGCCGGCCAAAATATTGCCAATCCTTGCTCGGTGATTTTGGCGTCTATTCAAATGCTAGAGCACCTTGGTCAGCAAGAAAAAGCCGAGCGTATTCGCAACGCCATGCGCAACACCATTAAACAAGGCCACACCCTGACTCGCGATCTAGGCGGCACCGCCAGCACCACCGAATTTACCGACGCCATTATTGCCAATCTGTGATTGGCGCTAAGTTTGGCGCTAAGCTAAAATCGCAATCATGTATCAAAAGGGCCGAGCGGCCCTTTTTTTATGGCTTAAAATAATTCATAAATATCCGCGCGCAGTAACCAGCCACGACTATGCTTAGTGACAAACACGATATAAATCACTGTACGAAGAGTTAATTGCATAAGGGTTAATTGCATAAGAGAGGTAAGACTATGGATAGTCGACTCGCACCGCAGCCGCTCATTTTTTGCCTGCTATGTCTTTTGTTCATGGCGCCTTGCCTCGCTTATAACGAGCATGCCCCGCGCACCAAAGCCCCCCCCCTCACTAAGTTTGCGCTTCAATCGCGATTAAGCGGCTCTGCTGCCCCTAATTCAATGCCCCTCGCTGCTATTAAACCAGTAACCCGACTAGTAACACCCGAATTAGTGCTCACCCCAGCATCCTTGCTTGCCTCGCCCGTCAGTTTAACTGGGCTGAATACGCTGTCATTTACACCTCAGCAAATGTTATTAAACCGCTCAGATTTATTCACATTGCTGCCCAGCCGTTATCAAATACATATCGAACTGACTCCTAGCGGCCCCCCTAATAGCAGCAATCCAAGACTCAGTGCCTACCCCAGCTTGCCGCTCTCGTCTCAAAGCTCATTAGGTCTGTCATTTAATAATTTCAGACCGCGCTTAAATTTTGACCGCGATGGCCTGAAAACCTCGGTGAAGTTACGCGGTGATGGCATTAAGCTCAATTTTCGGCCCACGGCCATCAGCACTCAACTCGAGATCGACCTTAAAATCACCGATGATGAGTCACGGTTTGATTTGACCTATAAGTATTAAAAGTTTGAAGCCAGAAGCAAGGACAAAAAAAGCACCTAGCCTATAAGACTCGGTGCTTTTATGTTTTTCGCTTGGCGTTTTCTTCTCGCTTATCGTTTACAGCTTAAAGCTGTCCGAAGAGCCCTTATTCTTTTGGCACTAATTTCGCCACTTTATAGGGGCGATACACATGCACGGTAATTTCTTCACGGTCGTGATACAGCTGCTTAGCTTGAATGTGAAAGCCGCCTAAGGATTCTAAATTAGCCTTTAGCTGCTGCAGGTTATGTATGGCTTCGGCGTAGCGCTTTTTCATTGGTAATTTCAGGTTAAAAATCGCCTCTTGGCAATTTTCTTCCAGTAGCCAAGCCGCCATAACAGAGATAACCTTCGCCGGCTTTTCCACCATATCAGAGACTAACCAGTAGGTGTTTTGGCGCGCCGGACGCCAGCTAAAGGCGTCATCCTTATAATGCTTCACCTGCCCTGTATCCATCAATTTTTCATCCATGGCATTGTTATCGATGGCGGTCACCATCATGTCTCTGGATACTAATTGATGAGTCCAACCGCCGGGAGCCGCACACAAGTCCACGGCGCGCATGCCAGAGGTTAAACGCAGCTCCCATTCGTGGCGAGGAATAAACACATGAAAGGCTTCTTCCAATTTCAAACTGGAGCGACTCGGTGAGTCCGAAGCAAAACGTAAGCGCGGTATGCCCATGTGAAACGGCGAGTTATTAAACGAATAGGAATAGCCTAATAAAGCATGATTATTGGCCAGAAAAAACAAGTGCAATACTGGTCTATTGGTCATCTCTTTGCGGGTTAATAACCCCTTGCCGCGTAAAGCTTGACGCATGGGCACGGTAAATTTACGGCAAAATTTAGACAGCTCTTTGCCGTCATTCGTATCGGGCGTTTCCACACGAATATCGCCACACAATTCCATGCCTTCGGCTGCGTCCAGCAACGGCGAAATGCGATCGTCCAGCGGCAAGTCTTTTACTTCCGCATGCACCACCAGCATTTGACGGGCGAAGATAAGCTCCCGATACGACAACTTACGTGCCATTAAATCTGCATCGTCTTCGCCAAAACATTCGTAAATGATAAAGCCACTGTCGTCCTTGGTACGGGCAAAGCCGGGGCAGCCAAACTCGCCTGCCTTGTCCTGAATTTCCGCTGCCGCCTCTTTCTCAAACCCAGGGCGACAATATATTAATAACTGTTTCATCAAGACCTCAACCAAGTGCGACCGGCCAGCAACAGGCTCAACCATCCCGCCATAAAACACACGCCACCCAGTGGCGTCATAAAACCTATTCCTTTGGTACCCAACAGCACCAAAGCATAAATACTGCCGCTAAATAGCAGCGTGCCCAGTGTAAAGAAAATTACCGCCCATTGCAGGGTTTTTAAGGGATTCACCCGCAGTGCCAACACTAAAAACAACAGCGCTAGGGCATGAAAAAATTGATACTGCACACCGGTATTAAAGGAGGCGACTAAAGTAGACGCCACACCACTGGCCGCCAAACCATGCGCACCGTACGCGCCCAAGACGGTGGCGGTGAGGCCGAAAAAGGCGGACGCATAAAAGCCAAATTTAGTGAGCAAGAATAAAACTCCTCATGGTCGCGACGATGGCGGCGATATTATTATTCAGCGTAGAGCCCGAGGCTTTGCGTGGACTAAAGCTGTGATCGCCGTCGGTCACCCACATGGTTTGTATATTGGGTGACAGCGTATAACCTAATACTGCGTCTTTATTACCAAACGCATCTCGTTCACCCTGTACCAGCAAGCTGGGCGTGGTTAACGTCGCTAAATGGTCACCGCGAAATTGTGCAGGCTTGTTCGGCGGCGTAAAAGGAAACCCCAGCATGATCAGGCCAGCCGGACTTAATGCCTCCGCTCCCAGTTCAGCCCTTAGTTCATCAACCACTAAGGATGCCATGCGCCCGCCTAGAGATTTACCGGCTAAGAATAAGCGCGGATGGGCAAACTCACGCACCATTTCTTGCCAACTGGCGATTAACGCAGGCGTGCGATCAGGTGGCCGACGTCGGCCATCCAATCGTGTCTTTTGCATAAAGGGGAACTCAAAGCGCACCACCTGAATACGCGCATCGGCGAGCTCTTCTGCAATGCTCGCCATCACCGAATGCTCCATGCCAGCACCCGCGCCATGAGCCAATAACACCCGATTCGGCGCGTCAGCCGCACCATTAATTAACACCTGACTCATAACCACAAACCTATGCTCGCCTTGAGGGTTTTGACTGCCCTCTCGTCTTAGCCTACGCACTTTGGTGCCAATACTGGGCGCGATTATAAGTGCCGAGGCCGGTACAAGCCAGCATCTGCACCCTAAAGCGCGTAATTAACCGCGGCACTCATAGCGCTAGCAGTTCATTTTTACGCTCGGTCTCTGTTACACTAATACCGTTGTATCCCTCTTTTTTATTCAGGCACCCCATGATCAAGATCCCTCCCGTTTCCATGCTCGACTGGCTGATTGTTATTGTGGTCGCCGGTGTTTCATTCCTGATACTAATAGCTGCCTTAAAACGCATCTGGCGCGGACCACTTAAGCCCCCTTATCAACAAAAGCTCTTATTTAGCCGAGAAGCCATCCAAGGCTTGCGCTTAATCGATGAGGCCGTAGGTAGCCAGTTACGCGTGTTCGCCAACGTGAGCTTAGCGGAGTTTATGATGCTAAATCCGCAGCTGAAAAAATCCCAACGCGAGCAAGCCTTGCATCAGTTGTACGGTGAAACCGTGGATTTTATATTGTGCTCTCCACAAGATTTGAAAATTCGCGTCGTTATTGTATTGAGTGACGACAGCATGCGTAAAAAAGATCAGCGCAAACAGCAACAATTGTGGCAAGCGTTGCAAGCCGCAGGCTTGCCCATGGTTGAAATTTCGCCGAAAGCCCTGCCGAGTGTGGGCACCTTGCGCGCAGACATTTTAACCGCCTGCAAGACACCCGCGCCTGCCAATTCACCGCTGACCAACAAAGCAGGTGCTAGCCGCGTAGAGCCCGTGATCAGCGTTATAGACGACACAATTGAGCTTGAGCAAGAGGATAACGAGCCGGTCATGAAGATTTCTGCCAACGATTAAGCGGGTATTGGGGAGCGAACGTCAGCTTATCTTTTATTTATTCCCATATTTCACTGATTTGTGTGTCTGGCTAATTGTGTGTCAGGCTAATAATGGTGGGCGATTTGCGCTTGCAACCACTCGGGGTGGCCACCACATACGTTAGTGCATAGTGAGGCTGATAATGGCGTAAGCTCTGCGCATAAAAAGAGCACGAACTAACAGTGCTCTTTAAACCAAGGCGAGTCCCGGTGGCTTACAAGCTGGTCACAGTGATCGTTAAGCCTTCGATAAATTGTTTTAGCTCATCGGTGTTTATCTGCGTATTGGCAAGACTCGCAACGCTTAACGGGCGCTCTGCGTCTGCGGCCAGCACAAAGCCCGCTTTGGTGCCGGTAATAGTTCCCACAAAAGTGGCACAGGCGGCTTTATATTTAGCATAAATATCAGCCACGTTGTGCTCACATTCCCTCAGCAGGGCAGTACGCATTTCTTTAACCATATATTGCTGTTGTTGTGCCGAAGCACCATAAGCGTCGGTATATTGCTTTAAGATATGGGCATTATATTTTTTTAAAAAACCCTGATCTTTAAAGTTAAATGAGAGGTGCTTTAGCTTTGATTGCAACAGAATATTCATGACCTCTTCTTCAACCGGCCCAGTACTCACCAAAGATCCTATGCCAAATTCAGCATTATTTTCGGTATATATTTTTCTAAAATCATCCACGCCGGTAAGTTGGATCTGTAAGCCACTTTCGGCAATGGTCGGCACCTTAGTATTAATTTCAAACGTTAAATGCCCGCCTTGCGGTTTATAATCCCAATGTAGATGTAAATCGTAAGCGGGCACGCCGTCTAAGCCGGTCACCGCCTTAAAATTATTAAATAGCTTTTCATCATAACTATTTTTACCTAAGGCGCCAGCATAGTTCACTATCGCTACCTTATTAAAATAGATGTCGGCGGCCTCGTGGTCGGCAGAATTGTGCCTATTCTTGATCTCGACTTCCTCGACGACGAGTTCGGCCTCTTCTTCATCGGCAAGATCGACGGCTAATTTAAATTTATTAACTGTCAGTGTTTCATTAAACGGCCCAGTTGAGACAGACTCCCAACTAACAACATCTGTTAACCCACTATCATCCACTATTTTTTGTAGTCGCTGCTCTGCTTTACGATCCGTCATTTTACTGATCACCAGATAACCACCAGCCAACACGCCTAAGATCACCACAGGAATCGTTATTTTCAGCACATTACTCATGTTTATGTTCAGCCTTTCAGTAGAAAAAAATGGACTATGTTCTAGGGCCTGCTGTCTAATACTGATAGTTAAACATGAGAGAAGGCACGAAGAAAGTAAAGTAAACTTTTATTGCCATGATGTGATATTAAAAAATAGTGACAATAACCAGTTCCTTAAAAATATTGTTATTTACGATCCGTTACCATCAAAAAACTAATATCTTTGTTTATAAAAATGCAGTTACTACTACAAAAAGACTATTAGTTAAATATAAAGTTATTATGCCACTGCAGTTTTTATAATTAAGAAACCATCTAGCCAAACAATAATTTTGGTTCGACAACTCCCAGTTAACTTAGAATCTTCACGCAATACGCGCCAACAGCAAGATGTAGATTTTGCATGGTCCAATAGATGCCTTATCGCCTATGCCTTCAGTAAGATTTGCACCGCTTGTGCATAAGACTGCCGCTCTTGCTCAGCATAAAGCGCAAAAGGATCGATAACGGCCACGCCCAATGCTTGCTCAAACTCCACTTGGCTACTTGATGGCTCCTCTTGCCCATTGAAGGGTATAGTTTGCGCACTATCTGCTTTTGCGGTTGGCACTGAAAGTTTATCTGCTCCTAAATTAGACTGAAAGATTCCCGCCGCACTCACTGGTAAAAAGTCTTCATAGGTCAGTGGCACAGCACTCAATAGCCCTTGTTCAAGCAGTTGTTCTTTCTCCGGCAAAGTCGTGGCCACATAACGACCACGCGCCGCCTCCCCACCAGACGTTAATCGATAATGAAAAAAAGCCAGTCCTTGGCGGCGTAACATGGTGTCATTATCGGGGAAAACACTGAAGATAGCGGCTAATCGCCGCTGATATGCCCGATTATCCAGCCCAGCATCGGTTCCACTCGCCTTGGCCAGTAGCGCATCATAAAGCGCTCTGCCTTTAGCGGTGAGCGCCGCACCCCGTTGCTCAATTTCACCAAATCGTGCGCTATGCGCGCCCACTTGCCCATCGGCAAACACTATCGACTCAACTTGGGCCTTAAAGCTGGTCTGGCGTAATAAAATCGGATTATGGCGTTGGGGTGGCCCTTCAATCAGTGCTTTAG
The DNA here is from genome assembly GCA_018883865.1 of Candidatus Oceanisphaera merdipullorum. Classification (GTDB taxonomy): domain Bacteria; phylum Pseudomonadota; class Gammaproteobacteria; order Enterobacterales; family Aeromonadaceae; genus Oceanimonas; species Oceanimonas merdipullorum. The sequence continues at coordinate 28,906 of JAHLFI010000143.1, read as the reverse complement.
CAACCATACCCATTTGGGGCATACGCAATTGCGCCTCATCAATATCTAAGGTGCGCGGCGTTAAGTGATTAATGTGCGGGCCGTTAAAACACACGACATCCGCGATTAACGGATGAGCTTGGTGTAACGCCTGATAAGTGGCTAAATCAACAGTAGCCGTGGCATGCCAGCGAAAGGTTTCGAGGGCTTCAATTACAAACTCACCCGCTTGCGGCTCAGTTAAACCGCCTTGGCGTTCAAAATCGCTAATAAGCTCAACCACTCTAGGCGTAAAAATAGTACGCTTGGCTAAGTTTGCGGCCGCTTGCTCACGCAAGTTCAGGTTTTCAATCAGCTCTAAGCGCAACAGAGAAGTGAAAATACGAAAGGGATTACGTGCCAGTGCCGATGGGTTAGTCGGGCGAAAGGCGGTGGAATGCACAGGTACGCCAGCCACAGATAAGTCGTAATAACCCACTGCCCGCATGCCCAACACTGCAAATAAGCGGCGCATCATACCTAACTCCGTCGCCGTGCCCAGCCGAATAGCGCCGTGGCGCTCTACATTAAGGCGGACCAATTCACCATTAACCTTGAGTTGCTCTGCTAAGGCTGGCTGCGTGGCAAGCGTGGCTTGATTCACCTCCGCCACCAAGTTCAACAAGGCGCCATACAAGGGCACCTCGGCTTGATACATGGCAGACATGGCGCTGGAAAACAGGTCTCGTATATGGTCTGTGGTGACACATGCCGTTAGCTGACTGTTCATGCTCTGCCTCCTTCAATACGACCAGACTTGCTATCGGCTTAAGCTGCCAGCTAGAGATAACCGCCTAAACCAAGAATTTGATGCCCATTATTAATACAGATAAAAATATTGGCATCAAATTCTCTTGCCTTTCGTCCTTTAACACGCCCAGTTATGCATTACTGTTTGCCGCTAAGCACTGCATCTATATCGGCCGCGCTGTGGCGCTCACTCACGCCTAAACCCGCTTGCGCCGAAGTACGATTGACGATGCGCCCTCTTTGCACGGCGGGCCGAGCGGCTATGTCTTTGGCCCAGCGCTGCAGATGCACATAGCTGTTAACATCTAAAAACTCAGCCGCACCATAGGTTTCACCCAGTACCACACAGCCATACCAAGGCCAAATGGCGATATCGGCGATGCTGTACTCTTCGCCTGCAATATAGGTGTGCTGGGCCAATTGTTTATCCAATACATCTAACTGTCGCTTCGCTTCCATGGTAAAGCGATTAATCGCGTATTCTATTTTTAGTGGCGCATAGGCATAGAAATGACCAAAACCGCCACCCAAATAAGGCGCCGAGCCTTGCAGCCAAAATAGCCAATTTAAGACTTCGGTGCGCGGGCCTAACTCTTTAGGCAATAAATGACCAAATTTTTCCGCCAAGTAGAGCAAAATATTACCCGACTCAAACACCCGCAGTGGCGCAGCACCCGAGCAGTCCAATAGCGCGGGAATTTTTGAGTTGGGGTTTATCTCTACAAAGCCGCTGGAAAACTGGTCACCCTCACCGATATTGATCAAGTGGGCATCATATTCAGCACCCTGCTCGCCTAAAGCCAACAGCTCTTCCAACATAATGGTGACCTTTTGGCCGTTGGGCGTGCCCAGCGAATACAGCTGCAGCGGGTGCACGCCTTGAGGTAAAACTTTTTGGTGAGTGGCGCCAGACACGGGTCTATTGATCTGTGACCACTTGCCATCATCTGCCACCGGTGCCGTCCAGACATTAGGGACTTGATACTCATGTTGCTGTTGGTCGCTCATGTTTGCTCCTTAAAAAACACACAAAAAATAACCGATAAAACTATCTTGCCACGCCGATATCAAACTACAAGAGCTGTCGTTAAAGCACCTTAGGTGGAATTTGTATAGTAGATCCTGGGCGCAGGATGTGAGCGGCTAAAGCCGCTATTACATTAGTGCCATGTGTGAGTGAGGTATGCAAATAAAGCACCAAATGGAACTAAAAAAAAACATCTTAAACCAAGATACAAAAAATCAATTTTGGTATGTTTTTAGAGCAACATAAAGATAGCGGTTTTAATAAAACCTGATATTCTTGTCCTCGAAGTCAACAACCTTAGAGCAATTAACTTAATTTTAATTGAAAACGACAATGACCTATCCTGCAACCATTCACACAAAAACAACCTCACCTACTCAGCACTTACATAGCAATCTAGCGAATAATTTTACCTAATATTAACAGGACATATCAGATGTTGTTTAATGGAAAAGCGTATCGTTCTAAAATTGCCGCGCTAGAAGCCGAGCTCGCCTCATTTTATGAGGCAGAGCAAGACTTGCGCCAAGAAATGATCTACTTTTCCCTCGATGAAGTGGGTAATTTTATTGAAGTCGGCAAGGGCTTTAGCGATTCATTAGGTTATTCAGCAGTTGAAGTCATTAATGATAATATAAGAAATATTATTTTAGAAAAGTCGTTATCAAGAGAACACACACTGTTAATGTTTGCCGCCATAAAAAATAAAACCCATTGGCATGGCGCCTTGCAATTAAAAAACAAAAAAGGTATCGAAATTTGGTATCGCGTCATAGTACAACCGCGCCGCAAGAATGAGCGCACCGAATTTTCGTTCTATGCCTGTGAATTAACCCGAACCATTGCCAAATCGAGGCAAGGTGACGACATGCTGGCCGCCTTAAATCGCTCGGTGGCGGTGATAGAGTTTAGCCTTGGTGGCATCATTCTGGATGCCAATGACAATTTTTTAAAAGTCGTAAATTATAAAAAAAGCGACATTATCGGAAAATCTCATAAAATATTTTGCTCGCCCGCCGAAGTTAGCTCTCAGGCATACGCAGATTTTTGGTCTACCTTAGCGGCAGGAAAATACGTGTCGGCTCGTTTCCAACGTCTCGATAGCTTGGGTAATGTTGTTTGGTTAGAAGCCAGTTATAACCCAGTGCACGACGATGCGGGTGAACTCTATAAAGTAGTAAAGTTTGCCACCGAGATCACCGAACAAATGAATCGCGAATCAGCCATTGCTGAAACATCAAACATTGCCTACGAAATCTCTAAAAATACCGATGCCAACGCAGCCGAGGGCATCGCTGTCTTACAAAAAACCCTGCACACCATGAATGAATTATCTGCCCAAATGGATAATGCCAGTAAAGGTATTTTTGAGCTGGATGTGCAATCGAGCAAGGTATCCAGCTTGGTCGACAGTATTCGCGGTATTGCAGAGCAAACTAACTTGTTAGCACTCAATGCCGCCATAGAAGCGGCCCGAGTAGGCGAGCAAGGCCGAGGGTTTGCCGTGGTGGCAGATGAAGTTCGGCTGTTGGCCTCCCGAACCAGCACCGCCACCGAACAAATTATCGCCGTGGTGTCTGAAAATATGAAACTCACTGGAGATGCAGTGTCATTAATTGCAGAAAGCCAGATCAAAGCCAATAACGCACTTGAACTGTCGCATGCCGCGGGACTTGTGATGAATGAGATACAAGTTGGCGCACAACAAGTGGTGGTAGCGGTCAGTGACTTTAATCGTAATTTATCATAACGCCCGCTGCGCAGACCCAGCAGGAGGTGGCGAGGTATTCGCCGCCGTTTTATATGTTGGTTTTAAACAGCCTGTTATGCAGGCCCAGCGAATGCGTCGCTAGCCAGCCAAGCTTCGGCCTAAGCGGCTTTTATAGCCGTCTATTGTTTAACTCAGTTATCCCTTCTTAAACCAGCCATTGGTATAGCGCCACACCTGCCACTATGGGGATAAAGGCTAATACGACTTTAATACCTAAACATCCTGAGTTGCTGGTCGTTCTGCTAATAGAACTATTGTATTCCGGCTGTCTGGCGCTCTTAGGCTTAAGCCGCAACCATTTGCTGTGACATTGCTGACAGTAAAGTTGGGTAAAACCCGCCTTCCAAGCTGCTAACGTTCTGGCGTCATACTCGGCCACGGCGTGGCAGCCCCGACACGTAAACTGCTTTTCTTTGGGCCGCTTAGGGCACAATAGCAGCAAGGCAGCCACTAAGGCAGGCACACCAAAATACCAAGAATGGGCAATATCTTGCGTCAAATAATAGTGATAGCCAACCGCACTCAGTGATAGCAGAGCCGTGAGTATAAATACATAACTCAGCGTCTTACTCCGTGGCGGCTCAGTGTTAATCAGGCGTGAGGGTATAATGTTCGGCGCCAATAGGCACTCCGCCACCTGCACATTAATCGCCTTCAGCCTTTCCTGCTCATCGCGAACGGTCTCGTAGGAAACTGGCTTTCCTACTTGAGGTCTCTGATTTCTATCTTTAATGCGGGAAAGATCAAAAAATAACCGCTCTGAACCATCGTTAGGCTGAATAAAACCCACACTTTGCTTATTTTTCCACTGACAAATCTTGCCTTCCATAGTCTTTCAATACTCTGTTAGCTTAGTGATGACATTGCTCAACTACTCTCAACTACCTAAGCTGAATCGCTACCAAGCTGATGATAAACAGCATCTTACCAAGCAAAACAGGGAAACTTAAGCGCCAAGCTGATATTTAATGACTCACGGCTTTACTGTACGCACTTGCGGCCTGAGGCCACACTCCTCAATCCAGCTTCATATAGGCCTTTCGCGGCGAAGGGACCGCTTAGGTAAAGTTTAAAAACTGTTCAATAAGTCCGCACAACTGAACTGAATATATAATATTCAATTAAAAAATAATACGTCATCCATAACCACACCTGTGAAAAATTAGAATTTAAAAGTTTATTAGTTACAGATGCGGTAAATTTACATAATTAATAATTAATAATTAATAATTAATAATTAATAATGATAAAAATAAAAAATCGGATTCGCGGCACAACCCCACACGTCCAGCGTATTCAATACCTATCACTGAACAAATAGACGAGGATGACTGAATATATGATCGGGCCTAAATCGACTAGGGTCTTATAGCGCAGATAATTAAGATAACTCAGGAAATTTTAAATTATTTAATTTAGCAGAGCCTTCAATGCGCACTCTGGGCCATCAGCCATGTCCTAAACCCGCTGCTGGTGTGGTATACCATTAAAGCAGTTTACCCTCTCGGTCAGCCCAAGTTGGGCAAAGAGCAGCATATGAAACCTGTGTTTCAGAACCTGTTGCTAGGTTTGTACGGCTAGAGTGCGTGTCTAGATCCGCACAATATGGTGTAATTGCACATCAGTGTGCGATCAAAAATGTGCGATCAAACTATTTTATGATGCGCGCCCAAGTTTAACACCGACTAAAGAGCACTGTACTCATCATCAGGTTGCTTTTTGCTTGAACCTCTCAATTTGAGCCCCGTTTATCTAACTGCTCATGCTGGCCACTCAATAAGGGGCAGCAGTCTGCTTACAGTAATAAGGAATCCGTTATGCGTGCGCCTTTATCCCCCGGCTTTATGGTGTTGCAGGGCAACCGGTTAGAAGACTTGCGTGAAGTAGCCGTGCATTGGTTAGCGCAGCATCCGCTGGGGCCCTTAGAAGATGAATGCATCTTGGTGCAAAGTAATGGCATGGCCCAGTGGTTGAAAATGGCCTTGGCCAGCAATGCACAGGGGAAAGGCATAGCGGCGGCGGTGAATGTGCAATTGCCGGGGCGCTTTATTTGGCAAGCCTATCGCTCGGTGTTTGCCGACCTGCCGACCAGCTCGCCGTTTGATAAAGCGCCGCTCACTTGGCGTATTTATCGCCTGCTCGGTGATTGGCCACGCCTGCAAGCCAGCCTTGGCGATCAAGCAGACGTATTAGGCCCGCTGGCGGGTTTTTTAACCGCAGATCAAGACCCGCGTCGCCGTTATCAATTAGCTGCCAATTTATCGGATCTCTACGACCAATATCAGCTGTATCGTGCTGATTGGTTAACCGCGTGGGAAGCAAATCAAGACCTGCTTATTAAAGCCAATGGCCAAACCGAGCCTTTGCCGCCAGAACAGCGCTGGCAAGCCTGCTTGTGGCGAGTATTAAGTGCGGATATTCACAGCGATGCCGCACATTTAGCGGATGAAGCTCATATCGCCGAACAGCCTTGGGCCACCGCCAGCCGCGCGGCCGTGCATCAACAATTCATTAAAGAGTGCCAAGCCTATACGTCAGACAATCGCCCCGCCGATTTACCGCGGCGCGTGATCGTATTTAGCATTTCCTCTTTGCCGCGCCAAACGCTGGGGTTTTTACAGGCCTTGGCCAAGTTTACCCAAGTGATGATTTTTGCCACTAACCCCAGCCAACATTATTGGGGAGACTTAATTGAAGGTAAGGCGCTGTTAAAAAGAGAATATAAACGTATTGCCGAGCGCAAAACCCCCGCCAATTTAAACCTCGAAGACTTGCACGCGTATGGGCATCCCTTATTAGCCTCTTGGGGCAAACAAGGACGCGACTTTTTGCATCTACTCGATGAGCACGACCAGCCTGATGATTATCGCCAGTTGTTTAATCAGCAAAAAATTGACCTGTTTAGCGATCCCGGCGAAGGCTGCCTATTACATCAATTGCAGTCGGATATTCTGAATTTAAGCCCGCTGGCCGAGCGCCAAGCCAAAGGCTGCCAACTTAATCCGACCCAAGATAACAGCGTGCAGTTTATGGTGGCGCACAGTCCCCAGCGGGAAGTAGAAATATTACACGACCAACTCTTAGCCAGCTTTGCCGAGGCAAAGCAAAAAGGCACGCCGTTAAATCCGCGAGATATTTTAGTGATGGTGCCCGACATCAACGTCTATGCCCCGCATATTCAGGCGGTGTTTGGCCGTTATATGTCGAGCGACGACAGTAAAGACTCGCCACGAGATAAGCGTTATCTGCCGTTTCATATTTCAGACCAAAGCCAGCGTAGCCAAAATACGCTGCTCATTGCCCTAGAAAAATTACTGCACTTACCTCAATCGCGCTTTACCGTAAGCGAGCTGTCTGACTTATTAGATACCCCCGCACTGCGCGAGCGCTTTGGCATTAATGAGGCCGACTTACCCACCTTGCGCCAGTGGATCCACGGCGCCAATATTCGCTGGGGACTAAATGGCGCGCAACGTCAGCAATTACATTTGCCCGCCCTAGAACAAAACACCTGGCTGTTTGGCTTGCAGCGCATGCTGCTCGGCTTTGCGGTGGGCAATCACGCCAGCTGGCAAGGCATCGAGCCTTATGAAGAAGTGGCAGGCTTAGAGGCCGCGCTAATCGGGCCCTTAGCCTTACTGTTAGACAGCTTGCAAAGCGCACAGCAACTGCTGTTACAAGCGCACCCGCCAGCCCGCTGGCTGAGTATTATAGAAGGCTTATTGGCAGAATTTTTTGTGGAAACCAGTGCACCCGATAGTTGGGCACTCACTAACTTAGAGCTGCAGCTAGAAAGCCTGCAAGCCGCGTGGGAAGCCGGCGGATTAAGCAGTGAATTATTGCCCATAGAAGTGGTGCGTGAAGAGCTGCTCGCAGGTTTAGACCAGCCTACCCTCACCCAAAAGTTTTTGGGCGGAGCCATTAATTTTGCCACCTTAATGCCCATGCGCGCCATTCCGTTTCAGCAGTTATGGCTGCTGGGCATGAATGACGGTGATTACCCGCGCAACGTGCGCCCCGCCGACTTTGACTTGATGGCCATCGATTATCGGCCCGGCGACCGTTCACGGCGCGAAGATGACCGCTACTTATTTTTAGAAGCCCTGCTCTCCACGCGCCAGCGTTTAGTGGTGAGCTGGGTAGGCCGTGATATTCGCGATAATACCGAGCGCCCACCGTCGGTGATCGTAAGCCAGTTACGCGATCACCTCAAAGCCGGTTGGCAACTCGTCCCCGAGGCCGCCACAGACACCGAGCAAGACGTATTGAGCGCGCTGACGACCGAGCACCCCTTGCAGCCTTTTAGTCAGCGCTACTTTGAAGTAGACAGAGATCCTCGGTTATTCACCTATGCCAGCGAATGGCGAGACTTGCATGACACTCATTATGCGGAACAACATGCTCAGGCCAAGAGCCTTGAACTCGCGCCTTGGCAGCCGGCGGCGCCCATCACCTTAGCCGACCTCGGCCGTTTTCTACGTAATCCGGCGCAGTATTTTTATCAGCACCGCTTAGGGGTGCAATGGTTTGATGTGGACCAAGAATTGGCAGATATAGAGCCCTTTCACCTCAATGGTTTAGACAGCTGGGGTCTACGTAATAACTTGATCCAGCGGGTAACGCAGCAGCTCAGCCAGCAGCCGCAGCTATCCGTGATCGATAGCATTGACCAAGGGCTCACCAGCTTACAGCGCGCAGGCAGTTTACCCATGCCGCCGTTTGCCGCTTTAGTACAAGACAAGCTCGCCGCAGAGTTAGAAGATCCCTTATGCGAATATCAGCAACTGTTGGCGGCTTATCCACTACAGCTGCCCATTGAAGTACAGCACTTGGCGCTGGATGAAGTATTACAGCCAAATGAGGCGCTGCGGCCAGATGATGCGCCGTGGCCAGTTGAAAAGCAGCTAAATGAAAACCTGCAGCTCGAAGATGGCCTAGCGGATATTCGCCATAACGGGCACGGCGATTATGTGCGCGTCATAGTGCAAGCGAGCAACTTACATGCGGGTAACAGCCTTAAATATTACAATCTGGTGCGCCAATGGCCAAAGCACCTGTTTGCCCAATTACGCCAGCCCACTGCCAGCCATTTATTGGGCCCGGCTACCCACCTTATTTTGCCGGCCATGGCCGCCAACGTTGCCAAGGCCTTGCTGTTAGATATGCTGTGCGCCTACCAAGCGGGCATGAACCAGTTGTTGCCCCTGCCTTGTAAAACGGCCTTTGCCGCCATCACGCCCTCAGGAAAGCCCCAAGAAGCCTATGAAGGCGGTTATAGCGTGGGCACGTTTGCAAACAAGGGGGAGCTGGCCGAGTTGCCGGCTTTACAGCAGTGTTGGCCCGATTATGAGCGCCTAACGCAGGACCCCCGCTTTATGGAATTTGCCGCCTTAATTTATCAACCTCTCGTGGAGGCCACCCAATGAAGGCTCAGTCGTCACTCACATTGGTCGAACAGCTAGATCCGCTGACTTTTCCCTTATTTGGCAGCCGCCTCATTGAAGCCAGTGCCGGCACAGGTAAAACCTTTACCTTGGCCTTGTTATATGTGCGACTGGTGTTAGGCCAAAGCAATAACGGGGCCGGCTTTCAGCGCCCGCTGACGCCAAAAGAAATTTTAGTGGTGACCTTTACCGATCTGGCCGCCGGTGAGCTGCGCGATCGTATTCGCGCTCGCTTAGTGGACGCCGCCGAATACTTTAAACAACCAGATAAAATCGATGACGGTTTGTTAGCGATGCTGCGCCAAGATTACCCCGCAGAAGAATGGCCACGCTGTGCTTGGCGCTTGCAAATGGCCGCCGAAAGCATGGATGAAGCCAGCGTTTCGACCATTCATAGCTGGTGTAACCGCATGTTGGTGGAGCACACCTTCGATACCCGCGGTTTGTTTAGCCGCGAGCTGGTGACCGACACGCGGGATCTTTTAAGTGAAGTGGTGCAAGATTATTGGCGGGTGCATTTTTACCGTCTTAACGTGGCTCAAGCCCGTCAGGTACTGGGGGCTTTTACCTCGCCTGACGAATTAGAAGCGGCCTTGCGTCATGTGATTAAACCCACCAGCGAAGGCATTAGTTTTATTGGTCACCCCTTGGAAGCTAAACCCAATATGCTCAGCGAAGGCTTAGCCGAGTGGGCAGACTATCAAGAATTGATCGATAAAAAATCTGCCGAGGTGCGCGCGGAGTGGGCAGCTAATTGGCCGGAGATAAGAGCCCATTTATTAGAGCTGCAACCGGGCTTCAATAAAAAATCCTTCCCCGAGGCAGAATTTCCGCTATTACTGGATGAGATAGCCGCTTGGCTACATGGCGAGGGCCAAGAGCCTGATAAGTTAGGCCGGTTTGCTGCGGGCTCTTTTAAGATCAATAAAAGTGCCGCCATCAAGACCGAACGGCCGCTTAAAGCGTTTTTACTGGTCAAAGAGCTTAACGAGCTAACGCAAGATGATCAGCAACCTGCCCTGCCGGTTCATGCCGCCGTGCTCGCCGAGGCAGCCCTGTGGGTAAAAACCGAGTTTCAACTGCGCATGCAACAACATGCGCAAATGGACTTTGACGATCTGTTAGTACAACTCGCACAAGCATTGGATCCGGAGCGAGCAGGCGAGCATGCGCTGTCTCTGGCCGCTACCCTCAGGCGCAATTATCCCATTGCCATGATTGATGAATTTCAAGATACGGATCCCATCCAGTTCAGCATCTTCGACCGTATATATCGCGTTGCAGAAAATAGCCCAGAACAGGGAATATTGATGATCGGCGACCCCAAACAGTCGATCTATAGTTTTCGCGGTGCCGACATACATACTTATTTAGCCGTGCGTCACGCCACCCAAGACCGCCACTACACCCTAAAGAAAAACTTCCGCTCTACCCAAGGAGTGGTGGATGCCTGTAACGCCTTTTTTGCCCACGCAGAACAACAACCCCAAGGCGCTTTTCGCTATAAAGCGCAGGAGAGTGACGACAATCCCATTCCCTTTATTGCGGTGGATGCCCACGGGCGCGATGCACATCTTTACCTGCATGACCAAGCCGTGGATCCCATGACGCTGTGGTATTTTGCCGGCAACGAGCCAGCAACGCCCCTCGGCATGGGCACATTTCGTGAGCAGGCTGCGGCCGTGGCCGCCAGCCAAATTAGTGAATGGTTAACCGCCGCCGCCGCCGGCCTTGCCGGTTTTGGTCAGCAAGGTGTGGAGCAGGCGTTACAACCGGCAGACATTGCTATTTTAGTCAGAACCAGCACAGAAGCCGGCCTCATGGCCGATGCACTTAGCAATCGCGGCGTGCCGTGCGTTTTTTTATCAGACCGAGAAGCCTTATTGGCCAGCCCAGAAGCCGCCGACTTGCTGCATTGGTTACGCGCCTGTGCCGAACCCAGCGATGAGCGCTTGGTTAAGGCGGCGTTAGGCACCTGCACCTTGGGCTTGGCGTTAACGCAATTAGCCCAATGGCAAGAAGATGAGCTGGCGTGGGAAGCCGAGATGCAGCAATTTAGCCGGCTGCATGTAATTTGGCGCAAGCAAGGCGTCTTAGTGATGCTGCAACGCTTAATGGCCCGCTATCAACTACCAGCGCGCTTGTTAGCCATGCCCAAGGGTGAGCGTAGCCTCACTAACTTATTGCACCTTGGTGAATGGCTACAACAAAGTGCCAGCCACCTAGACGGTGAGCAGGCGTTGATCCGCCATCTTCACCAACACCTAGGCGAAGACGATCAGCAGCACTTGCTGCGCCTAGAAAGTGATGCCAAGCGCGTAAAAATTATCACCATTCACAAGTCTAAAGGCTTGGAGTTTCCGTTAGTGTTACTGCCCTTTATTAGCGGCTGGCGGCACATAGATGGCAAGCAACACCAAGTGCCTTATCAGTTAGCGACTGGGACTTATACCGAAGTGGCCGGTAATAAACTATTTCCCACCGCTTGGGACGCCGCCAACGAGGAGCGCATTAAAGAAGACTTACGCCTCTTGTATGTGGCCGTCACTCGCGCCAGTCATGCGCTTTGGCTTGGCATAGCGCCCTTGGCCTCGGGCAGGGCCAGCAAACCACAATTAGAAAAATCGGCGCTGGGCTATGTGTTAAATGGCGGTCAGGTTTTTAAGGACGCCAGTGAAGTATGGCTGGCCGCCGAGGCCTTGGCCCAACACCCCAGCATCACCTTAGTAAATGCACCAGAAGCTAATGATGTGCACGCACCTAAGCTGGCTGAGACGGCGCTCGAAGCCGCGCGCCCTGCCCCTAAGTTGGGCAATTTAAGCAACTGGTGGATAGCCAGCTATTCGGCATTGCAATTTGGCAACCAAGAGCAGTTTGGCAACCAAGAGCAATTGGGTGACTCACAGGCGCACTACAGCCCCCAACCCAATGAGCCCACCAGTGCCCAAGAAGATCAGCTGCTGGAGCTCTGTAAAACACAGCTTGAAAAGGCGACCACCGTAAGCCTTGCGCCCTATCTTCCTGAGGAGCGCGCAATGGCCTTGTTGCCCGCCAGCAACGAGGTTATGCATCTTTTTCCTCGTGGTCCTAAGTGGGGCACCTTTCTTCATGGCCTGCTGGAATGGGCCGCCGTCGCCCGCGGCAGCACCCCAGAAACCCGCCATTTACGCGGCTTTATGGCGGCAGCTCAAGATGACGCGGGCCGTAACGCTATGCTCGCCAGCCGCTGTAAGCTGCGTAACATTGAGCACTTAGTCGAGCCCTTAAGCCTCTGGCTAACCGACTTTATTCAGCAACCTTGGCAAACCATCGGCTTTGCGCTTACCGACTTAACACCGGCCAATATAGCGGTGGAATTAGAGTTTTTAATTGAAGTGCATCAGGTGAGCGCCCTCGACTTAGACGGCTTAGTACGCCCCTACACCTTAAAAGGCGCATCGGCGGCTCCAGCTAAGAACAACGTCTTAAATGGCATGCTCAAAGGCTTTATCGACTTGGTGGCCGAGCATGACGGCCGCTATTACGTGGTTGACTGGAAATCGAATTATCTGGGTGCCAGTGATGCAGATTACAGCCAAGACCGCATGCAAGCCGCCATTAACGAACACAGATACGATCTGCAATATGTGCTCTATATCTTGGCCCTGCACCGCCAGCTCACGGCCCGCTTACCCGGATATGATTACGACCTGCATGTGGGCGGGGCCGTCTATGTGTTTTTACGAGGTTGGCAAGCCGAGACCCAAGGTTTATTTCACGACAAGCCACCCAAGGCCTTAATTGAAGCGCTTGATGCGCTCTTTAGCCTCGCGATTGAAGGAGTCAGCCTGTGACCATCTCCCACACCCAATCGAGCCCCTTTATGGCCCCTTCCCTAATGAGTCAATTAGCCACTTGGGTGGAGCTGGGGGCGCTGCGCAGCCTAGATTTGGCGTTGGCCCGTTTTATGCAACAACAGGTGCCAGGCACAGATGAGCACGTTTTATTAGCGGTAGCCTTAGTCAGTGAACGCAATGGTCATGGCCATGTGTGCCTAGACTTAAACGCAGCCTTGGCGGCACCCAAATTATTGTTGTCCGCCGTTAAGCGCACGTTCACGACTAATTCGGCGCCCGAGGACAGCAGTGAGCATCCGGCGCGAGAACAATTGGCCAAACAGTTAAGCCAACTTAGCTTAACCGCTTGGCTGGAAAAACTGAGCACCAGTAGCCTAGTTGAAAACCGCATTCAGGTTGGTGCCAGCCAAGACGTTGACCATAAAGACCGTGAGCGTGGTAACTCACCGCTGGTGTTAGCCGGTAGCCCAACCCGCCCGTTATTGTATTTACGCCGCTATTGGCTGTACGAGCAAAAAATTAAGGCCTCGCTGAGTCAACGCTTGAGCGTGCCACAAACGCTGCCCGAAGCCGCCACCCAAGGCTTATTAGCAACGCTGTTTCCGAGCACTCAGGCATCAGTAAATGCTGGCCTTCCCTCAACCTTACCCCTAACCCTCAATACCGACTGGCAAAAGGTGGCCTGTTTATTGGCCGCCCGCAGCCACTTTGCCATTATTACCGGCGGACCCGGCACCGGAAAAACCACCACAGTGGTAAAGCTGCTGGCCTTATTACAGGGCTTACGCTTAACCAACCAAGCGCCACCGCTGCACATTCACCTCGCCGCCCCCACCGGCAAGGCGGCTGCTCGACTCAGTGAGTCCATTGCTGGAAGCGTCTCGCAATTACCTCTGCCTGCCGATTTAGCAGAGCCGCTTAGAAACTGTATTCCTAAAGAGGTGACCACCTTGCATCGCCTGCTTGGTAGCTTGCCCAACACCCGTAATTTTCGCCATCACGCCGCCAATCTCCTGCCCACGGATCTGGTGGTGGTGGATGAAGCGTCCATGATGGACGTAGAAATGATGGCTCGGCTGCTTGATGCACTGCCCAGTCATGCCCGCTTAATTTTATTGGGCGATAAAGACCAGCTCGCCTCGGTGGAAGCCGGATCTATCTTGGGCGACTTATGCCAAACTGCCGATCTCGCTCACTACACGCCCCAGACGCAGGCGTGGATCACGCAACTCAGCCAAGAAAGCTTGGCTGATGAATTTATCGATCCACAGGGCAGCTCCTTGCAACAAGCCACCTGTATGCTGCGCCACAGTTATCGTTTTAGCGCCCACCCTGGCATTGGCGAGCTGGCGGGGGAAGTGAACTCAGGTCGGGCCACCGCAAGCAGCCTAAGCACCGTCTTTGCCAAGCACCCGCACAGTTTGCAGAGCCTAACGCTGCGCGCACAAGGTGACTCACAGTTTACCGATCTCACGCCGTTAGCCCGGCTGGCGGCGGCGGGTTATCAAGGTTATTTAACCACTCTCAAAGAGCAGCAACCCGGCCATGGCGCCAGTGCCGAGGCGCTGAGCAAGTGGGCGCTCGCGGTATTTGCCGCCCATAACCAATTTCAACTGCTCACCGCAGTGCGCCAAGGCGCAGTTGGCGTGGATAACCTGAATAAGTTGGTGTTTAAGGCCTTACAGAAGAAAAAGCTGCTGCCAGAAGGCGAGCCGGTCTGGTATGCCGGTCGCCCTTTGCTAGTCACGCGTAATGACTACAGCCTAAAGCTGATGAATGGCGACATTGGTATTTGTCTGCACTGGCCAGGGCACGGCCTAAGAGTGGCGTTTCCCGATGGCGAGCAAGGGATCCGTTGGGTATTACCAAGCCGTTTGCAGGGCGTAGAAACGGTGTTTGCCATGACGGTGCATAAATCTCAGGGCTCTGAATTTACCCACACCGCCTTGGTGTTACCGGACTACGGTAATCCGGTCTTAACCAAAGAATTGATCTACACCGGCATTACTCGCTCTAAGGAGAAATTTACCTTAATTCACAGTAAAGATGCCGTCTTAAACCAAGCGCTACACAGTCAAGTAGCGCGCGCCAGCGGCTTAACCGCACTCGAATACTAGCGGACAGGCTCTTTTGGTTACCGCGGCTTAAAGCATGTAAGCCGCGGTAACCTTGCTGCATTCTCTTTTATATGGTCAAACCTTGAGCCCGTTACGCTGCATGATGCGTTAACACGCTCACCCAGCCCTGATGGGTATGAATAAAGGAGGTGAGTTTATTGTGGTGGATTAGTGTATTTGGTTTTTACATACTTAAACAAGCCCTTCACTATCACCTTGCCCGATTTCCCCATTCGCTGAGCTTGATTTTTAATATTCATTCCTTTCTCAATCGCCGCTTTTTTTCTGCGATTAAGCTGCACATTATAGCCATTTAATAGTTGCTCATTGAGCAGCAGCTTTAGATCTTCAACACCAAAATGCGGCTTGCCGTCAGCAATAGATAATGCCGTTGTAAAATCGGGCGTTAATATCTTCTTGTTGTACGCCAGTGCTTGGCTAATCGTTTGTGCTTTCTCATTATTGATATCGGTTAAATCATAGGGCGGTTGCCATTCATTAACCGGCTTTAGCCTATCTACCTGATTAACAATACAGATCACAGTCGGCTCTTTGCGAGAGATGTTCTTCACTTGTGCATAATACTGGTTAATCCGTTGCTTAAATTTATTATCTAGGTCACGGGCTGGCTGATTAGCCTTTACTACCCACAGGATTAAATCAGACTTTACATACTCGGCAAACACAGAGTCTTCCGTTGCCGCTGTACCATCTAAGCCTGGCAAGTCGACCATTTTCACGGCGGCATCACCCAATTGGGTTTCGCACACTGTTATGCCGTGAGTAGTGGCCAGCGCGCCTACTTCTACTGCAAATTCGCCAATCAACAAATTGGTAAGTGAAGATTTACCCGCCCCTACCTGACCGACCAAGGCCACGCGAATGGGTTCTAGTGGCGCTGCCTCATGTGCCTTATCAGTCAGCAGTGTTTCAGACGGGATCACATCTTCGTCTTCAATACTAAAGCGTGCGCTGTAAAGATTAATGGCAACGGTAGCCACTTCATCTAACAATGCAGCTTTGGCTTTAAGCTGCATATCATCAACTAGGCCCTGCGTCATGTTTGCTGAAAACTGTTGCCTAACAAAATCAGAAACGGCCTTGGCCGGATTGATAACGAGGTCCTTGGCATAATTTAATGTTCTGAACACATTGAATAATATCGGCCCAAAGTCGCCATATTTATCATAAAATTCATAACCCGATTTAAGATGCGAGACTTTCAAGAACTCCACCACCGGAATATGTTCTTTTAACACCAAGCGATAACGACGGCTGATCTCTTCGATTAGTTTTAGTCCCTCGCTAATCGAAAAATCGAGTGACTGCTTGTTATAGGCTTTGGCCACCAAGTCGAAAACCAATAACGCCTTCTTATCCATATCTGACCAATCACTGTCACTTGCCAGTAGTGTTCTCGAATAAGCTTTAGCTTGCTGCCAGATTGCTAATTCGCGCTGTGACCAAGCAGACGACGCCGGCACTAAACCATCCGCTAAGCCATCTAATAAATCATCTTGCGGCACACGCGGCTTTTTTGTTTTTTTAGCCAATAGCTGAGCAACATAGATGATGATATACATGCCCGCCACACTCAGGGTAATGGCTAACGACAAGGCCAACAAATAGCCATATTTAATGGCCAGCACAATGCCAAAGCTCATCAGGATCAGCACCGGCAATATACTCACCACAACAGCAGCAGACCAACGGTCTCCCGATAATCGTGAAAGCATCTGATATACATTTTTAAGTTTTTTCATACTCGGCTGCCTGCTTGCCCTTGGTTAATGCTGCTTGATAGATAGCTTGCATCTCAATTGCCGACACCGGCTCATTTTTACTCTTACGATAAAAATAATAACTGGCGGCGCGCCCTAACCCATAAGTAGTGCCAAAACTAATGGCGGCCGCCGCCACCGCGCCCACGGTTTGACCGTAGCCGGGAATAATCTTTATTACCTGTCGGCTGGCCAACTTCACCGAGTATTGCAGGGCAAAGCTGCTGCCTAAGGTACCGATCAGCTCGCTAAAGGTTTTTTTACTCCACGCCACGCCATACTGATTCGCTAAGCTGTGCAGCATTTTAGCTTGAACCATGGGCACAGACACCAAGCCCACCACAGGAATAAGATCACTGGCAGACGCCGTGCCGGCATACCAAAGTATTTCCTTTTCCACCCGCTGAAAATTGCGTTCTTCCACCGTGGCATGCTGATTCTTATCGGCAATTAGGCCAATCAGCGGCAGCAACTTGGTCAGTGCCGCTATCAGCTGATCGTACTGATAAATGGTGCCATCTTCGGTGACAAAATCTACGCTAACGGCAGTAAAACCCTCGCCCCAAACCTCGGCGACTTTATGCTGATTGGCCTTAATGGCGTGTTCGCGCTCAGCCCCATTAAGGCCTAACACGGCGGTGTGAATAAGCAGCAAATGCTTAATCTTGGATTGTTTACGGATTTTTTTTAAGGCCGCCACCACCGCAGACTGCTCTTGTTCATCCACCTTCATGATCACTACAATCCCGTGTCCCGCCTTAGCAAGCTCGGCTAAATCGGCGCTGGGATCATACTCCGCCTCCCCCAAACCACGGGTATCGAGAAAGCGGATTAAGGGTAAATCCTCAGGAAAAGCGTAACTCATGGCCGTTAAGGTGCAGGGCTGAAAACCGTTGCCAATTTCGATGGCAGAATTGCCGGTGATGGCCTGCAGTAAAGAAGACTTACCGGCACCAGTTTTACCCAACAACCAAAGCGTGGGTAAATTTTGCCGTTGAAAGGCTTCCGCCGAGGTGAGATCGGGATTCTTACTGGGGTTGATCAAGGCCTTCAATTTATCAAAGCTAAATTTTGCCATTGTAATTTGTACCCCGTATAAAAAAACAAGCGAGATCAAGATGATGAGGGTAGAACACCAACCAAGGCGTATGCAAACACGACTGCTGTTGTGGCATTACCCTGCATGACACAAGCGCTGTTCATTGTTACATAAGACGCCGTTCACCACGCCAGATGCTCACCGAATACCAGCTTCATTTGTTAAACGTACGCACGTCGTTAATCACAGCCTTGTACAATAAACGAGTAATTTCCCGTCTTTGTTGCTTATTAGTCAATAGTGTTGTGACTCAATGCCTGTATTTTTATAAGCAAATAATCATTAGCATAATCAGCCTCAAAGTACGCCAGAAAATAACCATAGCGATTTACACTGCATGTTTTTTACTGGTTTTTTCACCTTAGCAGGAGTATTCATGAGTAACATACTGATTATTAACGCAATGAAAAAGTTTGCCCATTCTAAGGGGAAGCTGAATGACACTCTGGCCATGGAAGCTAGCGAATGTTTGCAGGGGCTAGGTCATCAGGTCAAGAGCACTGTTGTTGATCAACACTATGATATTGACAGCGAAATTGAGAAATTTCTCTGGGCCGACACTATCATTTATCAGATGCCGGCTTGGTGGATGGGGCCGCCTTGGACGCTTAAAAAATACATAGATGATGTCTTTACCGAAGGCCACGGCCGCTTGTATCACAGCGATGGTCGTACCCGTGCTGACGACGGTAAAAAATACGGTTCTGGCGGATTACTTCAAGGTAAAACTTACATGCTTTCTGTAACCTGGAATGCACCCGTTGACGCCTTTACCGATCCAGAACAATTTTTTCACGGCGTAGGCGTGGACGGGGTATACCTGCCCGTTCATAAGGCGAATCAGTTCTTGGGAATGGAGCCTTTACCGACCTTTATGTGTAACGACGTGATCAAACAGCCTGATATTGAAGGTGATATTGCCCGCTACCATCAACATTTAATCACCCATTTGCCAGGATGAGGGGGTTAGGTTTTCCGCCAATAACTCTCCTGCTGGCGGATCTGTTCGCTAACATAATCCAAGAAGCAGGTAATACGCGCGGCTAATTGTGTATTACGATAATACACAGCGTTAATGGATTGCCAACTTTCTAATGTTTGATCCGATAGCACTTCGACCAATCGCCCTGCGAGTTGGTCTTCCCACGTCATAAAATCGGATAATTCGACTATGCCTTCGCCTCTTAGTGCCAGATGCCGTAGCGTTTCACCGCCAGATGCCGCCACGGTAGGCACTATGGATGAACGGCCATCCGGCAAATAAGGCAATGCCCACTGATTCAGCCGTTCCGGTTGAGTAAAGCCCAACAGGCTATGCTCAGACAATGCTTCTATCGTTTTTGGTGCGCCGTGGCGCTGGATATATTCCGGACTCGCGAGAATACGCAATCGGCTGGCACCCAATAAGCGGGCATGAATCGTGGAGTCACGCAGCGCACCAATCCGAATGGCGATATCAGTGCGCTGTTTGAGTAAATCGATATTCAGATCATCGGTATGTAATTCCAGATCGATTTGCGGATACAGCGCACGAAAACCGCCGATCATCGGCACAATCACATGTTGCATGAAAGGCACTGCGGCATTGATACGCAGCCGACCGGCGGGTTTCATACGGCGCAGCGCTATTTGCTCTTCTGCATCATCTACGGCACCAATAATGTGCCGCGCATGCGCCAGAAAGAGCTCACCTTCTTCGGTTAACTCCAAACGCCGAGTCGTGCGACGTAACAAAGTGGTATCCAGTTTTTGTTCGAGGCGACTGAGTGCGCGACTGATCCCAGACGTTGTTTGATTCCGTTGCCCTGCCGCAGCGGTAATAGAGCCGCTGTCTACTACCGACATAAAAGCCTGAAGCTCTTCCAATGTGATTTTCATTGTTGACGCCGAAACAAGAATTTTAACTATTTAACCGCATAAATACGCGTAGATGAAGCGTTAAGCAGCTCACCGTCACCACTGTGGATATTGCGATTTTCGTTTTATCTTTACTTTGCGGTGCGTGACCTGTGCTTTTGTAACAGATAAGTTTTCATCTTAAAAATGGCGTTGTTTCCTCATCATAACTGAGAACACAACGCCACAGTGCTTAGCCGCTTTAACTAAGGGACAGGCCTACCTAACCCAATGACATTGTTCATCACGTTAACTACGGCCATGATTTCACCACTGTGGCCATTGTATTTAGCGAACATCCCCCAGTGTGGCTGTAGAGGAAAAAACTAGGCGGTCAGTGAAGCGCAATCGATGACAAACCGATACTTCACATCGCCCTTGATCATCCGCTCATAGGCTGTATTAACTTCATCGGCCCGGATCATCTCGATATCGGCCACTATGCCGTGTGAGGCACAGAAATCCAGCATCTCTTGCGTCTCCGGAATGCCACCTATCATAGAGCCAGCTAGGCTGCGGCGCTTAGTGATCAGGCTAAACACCTGTGGTGAAGGATGCGGGGTGGCCGGCGCACCGACCAGCGTCATGGTGCCATCGCGCTTAAGCAAGACCAGAAACGCATTCAGATCATGGGGTGCGGCGACCGTGTTAAGAATAAAGTCGAAACTCTTAGCATGTGCGGCCATCTCATCGGCATTGCGCGAGACCACCACTTCATCCGCACCCAGCGCCTTGGCGGCGTCGCGCTTAGATTCGGACGTAGTAAAGGCCACTACGTGCGCGCCCATGGCGTGTGCCAATTTCAGCCCCATGTGGCCCAGACCTCCGATGCCGACCACGCCCACCTTCTGACCCGGCCCGACCTGCCAATGGCGCAGTGGGGAGTAAGTGGTGATGCCCGCACACAGCAAGGGCGCGACGGCCGCAAGCTGGGATTCAGGATGGCGAATGCGCAGCACGTAACGTTCGTGCACCACTATCTGCTGCGAATAGCCCCCCAGCGTATGGCCAGGAGAATCCGACG
The DNA here is from genome assembly GCA_018883865.1 of Candidatus Oceanisphaera merdipullorum. Taxonomy (GTDB): domain Bacteria; phylum Pseudomonadota; class Gammaproteobacteria; order Enterobacterales; family Aeromonadaceae; genus Oceanimonas; species Oceanimonas merdipullorum. The sequence continues at coordinate 8,143 of JAHLFI010000143.1, read as the reverse complement.
TCGGCCCGTTATAGGTGCCAACCATGTGATCGCAATAGTTCTCCAAGCCGTCACCACAATCTGCGCAGGACTGGCAGCTATCGACGATGCAGCCCACACCCACCAGATCACCAATCTGCAGGCCCGATACCTGGCCACCCAAGGCAGATACGCGGCCCACGATTTCGTGCCCCGGTACACAAGGGTAAAGCGTGCCCGCCCATTCTGAGCGCACCTGATGTACATCTGAGTGACAGACGCCGCAGTAGGCAATGTCGATTTGTACGTCGTACGCGCTCGGTGCGCGGCGAATAATATCGAGCGGTTTCAGAGGCTGCTCAGCCGCCAAAGCGCCATAGGCTTTGATGTTCATGGTATTTACTCCTTATCAATCAAGAAACGTCCATCGAAAACGACGCATTGGAGAAATGACTTGCCAGCCTGCCTACTTAAGCCTTGGGCTGACACAACCCCAAGTTTAGCCCACGCAAGCCACCGCAGATGGGGATTTTCAGTGTCCGTACTGCAAGGCTGGGGCATGCGAGTTAGGTGTTTGATATCGTTACTGATGCGATTTCAGATGTCGATTGAACGGTTATCGATTAATCATCGAGAGACTCACTATGGCTAGGACGCTAGTAACTTACATGCTCACGCTTTAAAGCAGAACTGACTAACACGCCACTGTGAACAGGCTCCCACAGCCAGAAAATAGTATGGCAAAAGGTGATGTCGCCTTAAGTGTTAATGGAATGTCACATGCCTAACTTAATCTCGCTAATGCACATGAATCAAAAATGGAATCGTTATAAACAGTATGTTGAGTTTTTGGCAATCTAGTGCGCATAAAGGCTGCGGATTGTGGAGCATAAATCATTATTTATTGAGAAAACGTAGCCAGTTCTCACAGCCAACTCTGGTCATAAAAACGGGTTAAAAATCGCTAAGATGCTGCTATTTACCCCTGGTTAACAACATAAAAAAGCCCAGTACCGAAAGGTGCTGGGCTTAGTATTTAGAGTGATACTAGGTTAGAACTGAATGTTCGCCGATAACCAAAGACGACGACCTTCTTCTATGTTGGTGTAGGTATTGCCGTAAGCGTTTACTACATTACCGTTGCTGATATAAGAATACTGTTTGTAATCAATAAAATCTTTGTCAAGCAGGTTATAAATGGTAGCGTTCAACGTAACATTATCAGAGGCTTGATAACTGCCACCCAAATGGAACAAGCTGTAAGCTTTAAAATCACCTAACTCATCATACGTCGCTGAGCCTTGCGCTCGTTCTATGCTCCGAAAACGTTCACTGCGGTATTCACCCGAGACCCAAGTATTCAGCTTCTCTGTGACGTCCCAGTTAAGGGTGGCATTGAGCATGTGTTTTGGCGTATCAGTGAGCGGCTGACCTTGCTGTTTACCACTTTTTTGTTCGCTGTCGGTAAAGGTGTAGCTGGTTTTTAGGCTCCAGTCTTCAACAAGAGGGAATTTAGCGGCCAGCTCGATGCCCTGCGTGGTGGCTTTATCAACATTAATTTTTTGTCCGCACAGGCCATTAATATTACCGGCACACAGCGGGTCGGCAATGGATTCGCCGGTCGAGATCTTGTCACTAAAATCGTTATGGAACAAAGTGGCGTTAGCATTGAAGCCGTTGAGATTGTCGTAGTATGCGCCGACTTCGGTGCTGGTAGATGTTTCTGGCTGCAGATCTGGATTACCTATGGTAATCGTCTGACCTTGACCGGTCACACCATTAATACCGTCATGCAGATCGTTAAGACCTGGGGTTTTATAGCCGCGACTCACACCGCCTTTCAGCGTCCAGTTATCTGTGGTATTCCACACCAAATAACTGCGCGGGCTAACATGGCCGCCAAAAGCGTCGTGACGGTCATAACGAGCACCCAGCGTTAAAAATAAGCTGTCGGTTAGTAGCCATTCATCTTCAGCAAATACAGCCCAAGTGGTTTGCGAAAATTTTTCATTGGCTAAGCCATCTGTCATTTCGGCATCCCAATACTGGCCGCCAAGGCTGACTAAGTGGCTATCACCAATTTCTGTTATTAACTTACTGTCCAATACCCAGTTGGTGGTTTTCAGCTCTCGGGGATCACCGACAATCATGTTCGGAAAACCGGGAAATGGCTGGCCTGCTCGATTGCCAGGAATAGTACGGCCTATGGTCTCGGTGGTATTTTGCATCAGGCTAGACTCAATGGTGCCAAAGTCTAAACGACTGGTGTGACCTATGGCAATTTGCTCGCGCTCAAAACGCAGTTCATCGGCATAGCCCTGCGCCTTACCACCAGGAATATCAAGCGTGCCCAGCTGTGCCTCATCGTTGTTGTAACGCTGACGGCTAACTTCGCCATCAATCCATAAATCGTTGGCATCATTGGGCGTAAAGGTTAGACGCGAACCCAGGTTGTAGTTTTCGCCTTCCACTGGGCTTGGGCCGCGCTTGCTGACATCTACAACATCGCCATTAGCATCTTTAAAGACTAAATCAGAGGCACCACGGTCAAACAGCTTGCCGCGTAGCTGCAAGCCCAGCGTATCTTCGATAAGCGGCCCACTGGCATATAGGCTAGTGGCGTTGCTGTTGCCAAATTCGCTGTGTTCTTGCAGCGTGCTTTCTAAGGTGATCGAGCCCGCCCATTCTTCGCCTACTTTGCGAGTGATGATGTTGATGATACCGCCCATGGCGTCTGAACCGTACAGGGTAGACATGGGGCCACGGATCACTTCGATACGCTCGATAGCTGAAACCGGCGGCATAAAACTGGTCGATGTTTCACCAAAGCCATTGGGGGTGACGTTACCGGCGGCATTTTGGCGACGGCCATCAATCAAAATCAAAGTATATTCACTCGGCATGCCACGCATGCTGATATTCATGCCGCCGGTTTTACCCACGGCGCCACCCACGTCCACGCCTTCCACATCCTTTAGCGCATCGGCGATATTGGAAATGCGTTTTTTCTCCAGCTGCTCACGTGTTACCACTGTAATACTGGCTGGTGCGGATTTCATATCCTGTTCAAAACCGGAGGCACTCACCACAACGGTATCGAGTTGCGTTTGTGCTTGAACGGGAGCCACCAGCGTGGCGTTCAGTAATATCAGCGATATTAAACCAGCGAGCTGGGAAGGTTTTGGTGCGGGCATGTCAGCTATTCCTAATGAAAAATACCACAGATGAAGGTAAAGGCGAGTCATTCTCATTTAAAGTTCTATTTAAATCAAGCTCACTTTTTTATTTTTCTAAAAGTTCAGTATTTTTACAAAAAAATTGGCGCTCAGCGGCGGAGCACAAGCAAAAAAAAGGCCAGCAATAAGCTGGCCTAAAACTCTGGGAGTAATATGAGCAATGTCGCGACACTTCAATTTCCTCAACTCACCCTCAGTCAACCCCTTGCACCATGCGCAATGCGCTAGGTATGGAGGCGGATCTGATGCTGCCATGATCATGCTGAAAGTAGTCAGCATACTGTACTGTGAGTTCGGGCAACTGGCTTAGCTGCTCGGCTAAGCGGCGCGTTTCATCCCTAGGCAAGGTATCGCCAGAGCGGTGTGAGGCACTGCGTTGCAGCAAGAGCTCAATTGTGGGCCGCACGCTGTTTTGGCTAAACGCCTGCTCGGCCGTCAATATCTGCCCTTGCTGCCACCATAAAGAAGGGTCGACTGCGATATAAGTTTGAAAGCTTGCAGGGTGATTAAACAAGGTATGCAGCACAAATAAACCGCCAAAAGAGTGCCCCCATAACGCTTGGCGATCCCTATCTACTGTCACCCGCTGTGCCACTTGCGGTTTAATGACTTGCTCAACCAGCAGCCCAAATTGCTCTGCTCCGCCAAATTGCGGGCCCTCTTTGAGCGCGGTATTATTGGTCACTGGCGGCGTGTAATCATAAGCGCGTGCTATCTGGGCATCAGCCTTATAGCCTATCGTCACTATCACAGGCCAGTCGTCGCTCTGTAGACGAGCAAATAGCTCATCCGTTAATGCTGGCAAAGCGGCGTTGCCGTCCAGCATATACAGCACTGGGTGCCCCTGCTCCGGCATGGAGCCATTCGGAATGCCAACCGTCACCTGATAGTGGCGCTGTTGATCTGCTGAACGTAAAGAAAAAGCCTCAAAACGATAAAATGTGGAGCTTTTAGCCACAGGTATCCCTGATGGTATTCCAGGTGCAACAGTCAAAGCGGTGACGGCCACAGCAGCGGGTTTAGCTAAGAGATAAGCGGGTATCAAACAGCATAAAACCATGAATAATCTTTTTTTAAATTTCATGTTTACTCAATATTATCAGTTGTTTGGTTAGTTGAACTGTTCGTTAAGCTTCATGCCTGAACGCCTTTAATGGTCAGTATTTCATGACCACCCTCCCCCATGCTTTCAGCACTACCCACCTTTTCACCACTACCTCGCTGCCGTGCGCTCCTCACACCAAAATACTAATAACCACCCAAATATCAATTGCTAATGATAGTAAGTATCATTTAGGATGTTATTAGATTCTAAATTAAACCTTAAGTTCATTAATTTTTAAAGGTATAGGGAAATGCAGAGATATTTATGGCTGCTCGGAGGTTGTGTGCTATCAGTAGCAGCACAAGCGAATGAGTCTAACGCAAACAGTTATACGTTTGATGAGGTGCTGGTAACGGCCGAAGAAATTCTTAAGCAGGCGCCCGGTGTGTCTATCATCACCGCCGAAGACTTGGCCAAACAACCGGTCAGTAATGACCTCTCTGAAATTATCCGCACCATGCCTGGTGTTAACTTAACCGGTAACAGCACCAGTGGTCAGCGTGGCAATAATCGCCAAATTGATATTCGTGGCATGGGCCCAGAAAACACCCTGATTTTAATTGATGGTAAGCCCGTCAACAGCCGCCAAGCGGTGCGTTATGGCTGGCGCGGTGAGCGCGATAGTCGTGGCGACACCAACTGGGTACCAATGGAAGCGGTAGAGCGCATCGAAGTATTACGAGGTCCAGCCGCAGCCCGTTACGGTAACGGCGCCGCCGGTGGCGTGGTCAATATTATTACAAAAGCCGTGCCCGACACTTTAAGCGGCTCGATGACGGCCTATACGGAACAACCGCAATCTTCGGTAGATGGTGCCAGTGAGCGACTGAATTTTATCGTTTCCGGCCCTTTATCCGATAAAGTGGGAATGCGACTGTCCGGTAATATCGCCAAAACCGACTCCGATGACTGGGATATTAACCGTGACCATGCCTCTAGCCGTGGTGTAGCACCTAATGGCACCGATTATCGGGGGACGTTTCCTGCGGGCCGCGAAGGCGTACGCAATCGAGATCTGGCCGCACGGATCACGGTCAAACCTGTGGATGCTCACCAATTTGACTTAGATGCCAGTTTTAGTCGGCAAGGCAATATTTATACCGGTGACACTCAAAACACCAACAACTACACCACTAACGCCCAAGGGAATTTAGTGGCCACCTCAGACAGAGTAGAACGTAATCTGGGCGCTGAAACCAATATTATCTATCGCGACAGCTACGCCCTTACTCACAAAGGTGAATTTACTAAGGGTAACTCTCTGACTTATGTGCAGTATGAACAAACTCGCAACCACAGGTTAGATGAAGGTTTAGCGGGCGGCACCGAAGGTCTGTTTTCTAATGACAGCATGACCACCTCAGTACTCGACCAATACACGGCGCACAGTGAATTTAATATGCCCACCCAGCTAGCAGGATTTGATCAAGTGCTAACGATGGGCGCGGAGTGGACGCAAAGTAAGTTCACCGATAACAATTCTATGCTGCAAGAGACTGCCGAAGGTGGCCAAGTCGCCGGTATCAATGCCCAAGGTCGTGATCCAAAAGCACAGGATCATATTACTTCTGTGTTTGTCGAAGATAATATCAATCTCAGCGAGAGCACCATACTGACACCCGGCTTACGTTACGACAAACACAGCGTCACCGGCGATAACTGGAGCCCAGCATTGAACGCCACTCATTATCTGAATGATGCTTGGACACTCAAAGCGGGTATTGCCCGTGCCTATAAAGCCCCTAACTTGTATCAGACCAATCCCAATTATTTACTCTATAGCCGCGGCAATGGTTGCTGGGGCGGGAGCAGTGCCTGTTACTTACAAGGCAATGAACATCTAAAAGCAGAAACCAGTACCAATACCGAATTAGGTATCGAGTTTGCCCAAGATAATGTGGTGGCCGTGCTCACCTACTTCCACAACGATTACCGTAACAAAGTAGAAGCAGGACTTCAGCCCATAGGGCAAGCCGTAGGAGGTACTAATGCAGCCTACGCAAATGCCGATGTATATAGGTGGGATAACGTGCCTAAAGCCATCATTGAAGGTCTTGAAGGTACCTTTAATATTGCTTTAACCCCTACGCTCGATTGGTCAAATAACATGACCTATATGCTGCAGAGTAAAAATAAAAGTACCGGTGAAGCATTATCTATTATTCCTGAATATACCCTAAACACACGTCTAGATTGGCAAGTCACCGAGCAATTAGGATTAAATACACACCTGACTTGGTACGGTAAACAGGTACCGAATAAATTAGATTTTCAAGGGGAATTACTTGAGGGGGAAGAACAAAATCAATTGTCTCCTTATGCACTGGTCGGCTTAGGCGGGCGTTATACCCTATCTGATGCGCTGTCTTTTAGTGCCGGTATTAATAACCTGTTCGATAAGCGCTTATACCGCCGAGGTAACGCCGTCGGTGTGGGCGATCCTCGTACCATTTATGGTGCCGGTGCCGAAACCTATAACGAGCCAGGCCGCAGTTTCTTCGCCTCGGCAACCTATATTTTTTAATAATCAGCCATTGCATCAGTAAACCATTAAATAAAAAACAGCGCGAGTCGCTGTTTTTTTATGGGTATGGCCAAACCGCTTTACCAAGCCTTATTTCCTAAATAAGAGTACATCCTGAAAGTTCAAAATTCTGGCCATGTATTCAATATGTAGATTAGGTTGTGGTAGATAATGTTCACGCTCAATAAAGGTACCTATTACTCTGTCGTGCATTTCCGCTGATTTTGAGTAACCGAGGGTCTTACGATTGAGCCGCTTTAACCGCTTACGCAGATTCAAGTTTTCACGTTCAATACGTTGCATGTAAAGCTTACCGGTGATGTGTGTTTTTTCTGGCAAGATGCCATCAGCGTTAAAGTTATCCGTACACCAAAAAACAACGTTGAAGCCTGACACTAATCTTAGTAACTGGCGCAGCGTCTTTTTACTCCTGCGCCCAAAAATATTTTTGTATGGAAAGGTTATTCCAGTCGTTTTTTAGTTTTAAAACAGATATGACCATAAGTATGAGATAGGCATAACAAGGAATAAGCTTGGAAGCATATTAGTGATAGGGAAGTGCTTGACGTTACACATTCTAAATGCCATTGCAAGCATGATGATCCCACCGCATGCTGAAAAATCATTGAGCATCTCTGGTGTGGTCAATGGTTGGATGGTAGTTGCTAGAAAATATAAAGATAATTGGATCGTCAATTGAGGGATAATAATTAGCGCGATGGATAGTCCAAGAGTGGATGCAAAAATAATCGCCACACAAAAATCTAAAAATGATTTGGTGATGAGTAAAGTGGGATCTCCATTAATGCCTTCTGCCAAAGCGCCAAAAATACCCATGCCGCTTACACAAAATAGCACTAAAAGCGTGACAAATTTACTGACGGAATCATTGTGTGCTGCGTCAACATTCTCTGATTCAGATGTTGATTTTTTAGGACGATTAATTAATTTTTTTAGCTTTGATGAGAGATTACTGATGACATCTTCTATGGATAAAAATTCACCGATAATTGTACCAATCAACAATGCAAGGATAACAGCAGGTAAAAGAGATACTTTTACGATAAGAGAAATGCCAATTGCCATGCACGCACAGCCGATCGTTAAGGGAAGGTTGTTTTTTACTCTGTCCGGTAAGTGCTTTGCAAATAGCGTTCCTAATACGCTACCCAATACGATTGCACCTGCATTTACAATAGGACCAACTATCACAATAAACCCCCTGAATTCGTAAAGAGTTAATGTTATCAAAAAAAGCTATGATTTTTTACTGAATCGTTTTGAATTTTTAGGATGATTAAACATTTGTAAATTTAAGTG
>JAHLFI010000142.1 GCA_018883865.1 Candidatus Oceanisphaera merdipullorum | reverse complement strand
GCCCATAATCCCGTTACCGATCGTTTGGTGGCCATGGGCGCAAAGATTTACTTAGGTCACGCCCCTGAGCACGTAGCTAAAGCCAGTGTGGTGGTGACCTCGACCGCCATCCGTGAAGATAATCCGGAATTGATGGCCGCTAGAGAGCTGCGTATTCCCGTGGTGCGCCGCGCCGAAATGCTAGCGGAGTTGATGCGCTTTCGCCACGGGGTGGCGGTGGCAGGTACTCACGGTAAAACCACCACCACCAGCTTGATTGCCAGTATTTACGGTGAAGCGGGGCGCGATCCTACCTTCGTGATTGGCGGCCTGCTCAATAGTGCCGGTTGTAATGCGCGTTTAGGTAGCAGTCGTTACTTGATTGCTGAAGCCGATGAAAGCGATGCTTCTTTCTTACATCTGCAGCCAATGGTTTCGATTGTGACTAATATCGAAGCGGATCACATGGATACTTACGGTGGCGATTTCAGTAAGTTGGAAGACACCTTCGTCGATTTCTTACACAATCTGCCTTTTTATGGCTTGGCCGTGTTGTGTGTGGATGATCAAGTGGTGCGTGACCTTATGCCGCGCATCAGCCGTCAATGCGTCACGTATGGCTTCGTCGCCGATGCGGATTATCGCATTACCGACTTTAGTCAGCAGCGCGATAACTGCCGTTTTAGTGTGTGTCGTCCAGATGGTTCTTGCTTAGAAGTACAGTTGAATTTACCCGGCCGTCATAACGCGCAAAATGCCACCGCCGCCATCGCGGTCGCCTGTGAAGACGGCGTGGGTGATGAGGCTATTTTGGCGGCGCTGATCAAGTTTGAAGGCGTGGGTCGTCGTTTTCAGCAATACGGTGAATATGACACCGGCCGTGGCCACGCCAAGCTAGTTGATGACTACGGTCATCACCCCAGCGAAGTGCGCGCCACCCAAAATGCGGTGCGGGCCGGTTGGCCAGAGCGCAGGTTGGTGACCATTTACCAGCCCCACAGATATAGCCGCACTCGAGATCTCTATGAAGATTTTGTTGATGTATTATCGAAAACCGATGTACTGATCCTGCTTGAGGTGTACAGTGCCGGCGAAACACCCATACCAGGGGCCGATAGTCGCGCTTTATGTCGCTCCATTCGCAGTCGTGGCAAGATGGAACCCATTTATGTGGCCAGCCCGGATGAGGTGCCACAAATTTTGGCCGAGTTGCTGCAAGATGGCGATTTAGTGCTAACCCAAGGTGCCGGTAACGTGGGCGGCTTGGCGCGCACCTTAAGCCAATTACAATTATCGATAGCTGCTATGCAGCAAGGAGAGCAGGCATGACATCATTCGGTAAAGTCGCTGTATTATTTGGCGGCCACGCGGCGGAGCGCGCAGTTTCTTTGCGCTCTGGAGCTGCGGTGTTAGCTGGCTTACAAAGAGCCGGCGTCGATGCTCACGGCATAGACACTCAAGATTATCCGTTAGCCCAACTTAAAGCCGATGGTTTTGACCGCGCCTTTATCGTGGTGCATGGCCGTGGCGGTGAAGATGGCGCCTTGCAAGGCGCATTAGAGCATTTGGGCCTGCCCTATACCGGCTCACGGGTGCTGGGCTCGGCTCTGGCCATGGATAAAATCCGCACCAAACAAGTGTGGAAAACCTTAGGCTTACCGACGGCCGAATTTAGCGTGGTACACAAAGGGCAATTTAAGGCCGAAGACGCCACCGCCTTACTGGCTAAATTCGACGGCCCTATTTTCGTAAAACCAGCCAACGAAGGCTCGAGCATTGGCATGACTAAGGCGACCAATGCGGCCACCTTAATTGCCGCCATTGAAGAAGCGTTTAAATTTGACGCCGAAGTCTTGCTGGAGCGTTTTATCGATGGTGACGAATATACGGTCAGCATCTTAGGTGAGAAAGCGCTACCGGCGATCCGTCTGCGCACTACCCACGACTTTTACGACTACTCGGCTAAGTATCAGTCTGGCGACACCGAATATCTGTGTCCTTGTGGCTTAAGCACAGAAGACGAACAGCGGTTGGGTGAGCTCTGTGTCGCCGCTTTTAAAGCGGTGGCTGCGAGCGGTTGGGGCCGTGTGGACGTGATGCGCGACAAAAATGGTCACTGGTGTTTGCTGGAAGTGAATACGGTACCGGGTATGACTGAAACCAGTTTAGTGCCCAAAGCAGCCAAGGTGGCTGGTTTAACGTTTGAGCAATTAGTGGTGACGGTATTGGAGCAGGCACACTGATATGACGTCTGCCGCAACCCGTACCAGACTGGCTTTTCTTGGCGGTTTGTCCGTTTTCTTGGTAGTGCTATCGGCGCTGCTCTGGGGGCTGTGGCAGGTGTTTGTCTGGATGACGGCTGCCAATCAAGTGCCGGTAAATAATCTGATGATCCAAGGTGAGCATCATTATTTAAGCCGCGAGGCGGTACGCGATTCAGTACTGGATCTGCCGGGCGTAGGCAATTTTTTCGCGCTTGAGGTGGATCAGGTGCAACAACAGCTGCAAGCGCTGCCTTGGGTCTATCAAGCCTCGGTGCGTAAACAATGGCCGGATACTGTGCGTGTCTATATAGTCGAGCAGCAGCCGGCGGCCCGTTGGAACTATCACGCCATGTTGAATGTGCACGGTGAGGTGTTTCAGGCCTCCTCTGAGCAGCTAAATCTGGTGTCTTTATCGGGGCCGGATGAAGAGTCGGCACGAGTCTTGGCCGAATATAAGAAAATAAAAAAATACTTACAGCCTAAGGGTTACGAGATAGAACAGATTCATTTAACGCCACGCCTATCTTGGGAGTTAACGCTTCATGGTGGCACAACATTATTGCTGGGTCGCGAAGATGTGGCGGCACGGTTACAACGATTTGTAGATGTCTATCCAGATATCGAACAGCGCGAGCGAGTAGCTTATCTCGATTTGCGCTACGATACTGGGCTGGCAGTGGGATGGAAGCAGGACGAAGAGACGGATAATGACCAAAAGCACGGAAAGAAATCTGATCGTCGGGCTTGATATCGGCACGGCTAAGGTCACGGCCCTGGTAGGTGAGTTACTACCAGATGGCGATTTAAATGTTATCGGTATTGGCAGCCATTCTTCAAAGGGAATGGACAAAGGCGGCGTTAACGATCTCGAATCAGTGGTTAAATCACTGAAACGCGCCGTGGACGAAGCAGAGATGATGGCTGATTGCCAAATCACCTCTGTATACCTTGGCCTATCGGGTAAGCATATCGAGTGCCGTAATGAAACGGGTATGGTGCCCATTTCTGATGAAGAAGTGACCCAGGAAGACGTTGATAGCGTCATCCACACCGCCAAGTCGGTACGCTTATCAGATGAACACAGGGTGCTGCATGTATTGCCCCAAGAATACTCCATCGACTTTCAAGAGGGCATAAAAAACCCCATTGGCCTGTCGGGCGTGCGCATGCACGCCAAAGTGCATTTAATTACCTGCCATAACGATATGGCTCGTAATATCGAAAAATGCGTGGAGCGCTTAGGGCTACGTGTGGACCAGTTGATCTTTAGTGCGCTGGCCTCTAGCTATGCGGTATTAACAGACGATGAAAAAGAGTTGGGCGTGTGCGTGGTCGATATTGGCGGCGGCACCATGGACATGGCGTTGTTTACGGGTGGCGCGCTGCGCCACACTAAGGTGATCCCGTATGCGGGTAGTACAGTCACCAGCGACATCGCCTATGCTTTTGGTACTCCGCCTTTAGATGCCGAAGCCATTAAAATACGCCACGGTAGCGCCTTTAGTAAATTGGTGAGCAAAGAAGACACCATTGAAGTACCGAGTGTGGGCGGACGACCGGCGCGCAGCTTACAACGCCAAACGTTGGCGGAAGTAATAGAGCCGCGCTACAGCGAATTGTTAGGAATGATCAACCAAGAGTTGAGCAAGGTCCAAGGTGAGCTGAAAAAAGCCGGTGTTAAGCATCAATTGGCGGCGGGCCTGGTATTAACCGGGGGCGCTGCACAAATAGAAGGTTTGGTTGAGTGTGCCGAGCAGATTTTTCAGTGCCAGGTGCGCATCGGCCAACCCGCAGGTGTGAAAGGATTGTCAGATTACGTTGAGACACCCGTGTACTCCACCGCAGTGGGTTTGCTGCATTACGGTAAGGAGCACCAATCAATGCCTCAACAGGACTATAACGGCAAATCCAGTTTTGGTTCCTTGTTTAAACGCATGGGCAACTGGTTGCGTGGCGAATTTTAAGCTTGCGGACGCACCCTAAGGGGAAGGTCCCAAGTACAAGCGGAGAGACTCTTATGTTTGAACTGATGAATGATCACGATGAAGAAGCGGTAATTAAAGTGGTCGGCGTGGGCGGCGGCGGCGGTAATGCCGTCGAGCACATGGTGCGCGAAAAACTGCAAGGCGTAGAGTTTCTAACCATTAACACAGATGCACAGGCGCTGCGTAACTCCAGCGCCGATAGCACGCTGCAAATTGGTGGCGAGATCACTAAAGGCTTAGGCGCTGGCGCCAACCCTGAAGTGGGTCGCGATGCCGCACTGGAAGATGCAGACGCCATCCGCGAATTGCTGCAAGGTGCCGACATGGTGTTTATCGCTGCTGGTATGGGTGGCGGTACGGGTACCGGCGCCGCACCTGTAGTTGCACAAATTGCCAAAGAGTTAGGCATATTAACCGTTGCCGTGGTCACCAAGCCGTTTGCTTTTGAAGGCAAGAAGCGCATGAACTATGCGCAGCAGGGCATCAACGAGTTGGTAAAACACGTCGACTCCTTGATCACTATCCCTAACGATAAGCTATTGAAAGTATTGGGCCGTGGTATTTCTTTGTTGGACGCCTTTAAAGCGGCTAATGATGTATTACTGGGCGCGGTACAAGGCATCGCCGAGCTGATTACTCGACCAGGTCTGATGAACGTCGACTTCGCCGATGTGCGCACCGTCATGCGTGAAATGGGTACCGCTATGATGGGTACTGGCACCGCAACCGGTGAAGATCGCGCCGAAGAAGCTGCCGAAAAAGCGATTTCTAGCCCGCTGTTGGAAGACGTGGATTTGGCTGGGGCGCGTGGCATCTTGGTTAATATTACCGCCGGCCTCGACATGACTATCGAAGAGTTTGAAACTGTAGGTAATGCGGTTAAGGCCTTCGCTTCAGAAAACGCCACCGTAGTGGTGGGTACAGTACTGGATCCCGAGATCACCGATGAAATGCGCGTGACTGTGGTGGCCACAGGTATTGGTGCCGAGCGTAAGCCCGATATTACGCTAGTGAAATCGGGTACCAGCAATCGCGATGATAACGGCATGCGTCAAGTGGAAGGCACCCGTGAAGAACAACCGAGTAAAATGGTGGTTAACGCGGACGCGACTCAGGCGAAATCAGATATGGACTATCTGGATATTCCGGCATTTTTGCGCAAGCAAGCAGATTAACAATAGGTTATCTAGCTATCTATTAGCCGACCAACTTTTAGCCGACAAAAAATGGTGTAATTTGCGGCGGCTGATTATTGTGATAATATATGACCACTTGAATTTGGTTCGGATCTGGCCTTAAGCGCAGACTCGTATGCAGATAAGCTACTGGCGGACAATCTTATGATTAGACAACGAACGTTAAAGAATACCGTGCAAGCCACAGGAATAGGGCTGCACTCCGGCCATAAGGTGAAAATGACCTTTATTCCTGCTCCGGCTAACACAGGTATAGTGTTTCGTCGTACCGATCTTAACCCGCAGGTCGAGATCAAAGCCGATGCGGCCTTGGTAAAAGATACTATGTTGTGCACCGCGTTAATTAATGAAGACGGTGTACGGGTGTCGACCATAGAACACTTATCTGCGGCGCTGGCTGGTCTTGGCATAGATAACTTGTTTATCGAAGTGGATGCCCCCGAAGTACCGGTAATGGATGGTAGTTCTCATCCATTTATTTACCTGTTACAGTCAGGTGGTATTCGCGAGCTCAACGCCTTGAAGCGCTTTATTCGCATCAAGAAGACGGTACGCGTCGAAGACGGCGATAAATGGGCGGAATTTCGTCCATACAACGCCGGTTTTAAGATGGACTTGACCATTGACTTTGATCACCCCGCTTTTGCTGGTGAAAGTCAGCATTTGGTTTTGGACTTCTCCGGTGCCGCCTTCGTAAAAGAGCTGAGCCGAGCGCGTACTTTTGGTTTTATGCGTGATATCGAGTATCTGCACTCGCAAAATTTGGCACTGGGCGGCAGTTTAGAAAACGCCGTGGTACTGGATGAATACAAGGTGCTAAACGAGGACGGATTACGTTATCCAAACGAATTCGTTAAACACAAGATGTTGGACGCCATCGGCGATCTGTATATGTGTAATCACAGCATCTTGGGTGAGTTCTGTGCCTATAAAACCGGCCACGCGTTAAACAATACCTTGTTGCGCGCCATGTTAGCAGATGCCCAAGCTTGGGAGATGGTCACCTTCGATGAACAAGGTGCCGAGTCGCCAATTCGTTACTACGACACTGCCTTCAGCCCCGCTTAAGCTGATATAAAAAACGCCAGCCCTCTGCGCTGGCGTTTTTTTCTTTTCAGTCGCAAGTCTCCTATGTAAAGCCCCTATGCAAAATGCCGCTATGCAAAAAAAAATGATGCAAAAACCCCCTCTTATTGCTCCCACTAACCACTTTTCTTGGTCTACCCTTTGGTCACAATCTCGCTGGTCACTGCTGCTCGTCCTGATTTCCCTGCTAGCGGCCGTATTTTTTTATAGCCAATCGCAAAGTAGCCAGCGCCAGCAACTGTTGCTCAGTGCACAGCTCGAACAGCAAAAACGGTTGCAACAGCGTGAGCTAGGCCGCATCGGCCAGCGCTTGGGGCAGTTGCAAGCCGAATTAGCGCAAGTGAGTTTGATGGGTAATCGCTTGGTGAGTGATTATGATTTAGTGGATGAGCTACCGGTGGCGCGTATCGATAGTAACCTGTTGCAACGCCCCTTTAACGGCTTTGCTGACTTGAATCAGACCTTGACACAGGTGATGAGTCAGACCCAAGAATACGGCATCACGTTGGTTGCTCTTGAATCCATGCTCTTGAATCTCCATATTAATGAAATAACGCAAATTCAGGGGCATCCTGTACCTGGATCGAGCCAGCTGAGTTCGGGCTTTGGCCAACGCAGCGACCCCTTTAGTGGTCGAGCTCGTTGGCATCGTGGTTTAGACTTTAGAGGTAAGGTAGGGGAGCCTATCGCCGCCACGGCTGCAGGTGTGGTCAGCTTGTCTGAGCGCCACCCTGACTTTGGCAATATGGTGGAAATAAACCACGGTCAGGGTTGGGTCACTCGCTACGCGCATTTAGACGCGCAATTGGTCGAAGTGGGCGAACATGTTGAGCAAGGGCAGCTCATCGCCCACATGGGGCGTAGCGGACGTGCAACCGGTGTGCATTTGCATTACGAAGTATTAAAAGGCAATAAACAGCTGGATCCTGCGCGGTTTATACCTAATTAGATCTCGGTCCCCTCAGGGGCTTTCTCTTTCATCATCATAATTGGCCAAACATGATCACTAAATTTTTTACTATGCTAGTTGGTAGCCGTAACGACAGAACTCTTAAGCGACTGCGCAAGATTGTAGATGAAATCAATGCCATGGAGCCTAAGTTTGAAGCTTTATCCGATAGCGAGCTGCAGGCAAAAACCGCCGAGTTTCGCCAACGCCTAGAGCAAGGTGAAACCTTAGATCAGCTGCTGCCAGAAGCCTTTGCTACGGTACGTGAGGCTTCGCGTCGGGTGTTTGAGATGCGCCACTTTGATATGCAGCTGATTGGCGGCATGGTGTTGCACAACAACAAAATAGCCGAGATGAAAACCGGTGAAGGTAAAACCCTAACCGGTACCTTGCCTGTATATTTGAATGCACTCACCGGTCGTGGCGTGCACGTGATCACGGTCAACGATTACTTGGCGCGCCGCGATGCCGAAGCTAACCGCCCGCTGTATGAATTTTTAGGCCTGACGGTAGAGTGTAACTTAGCCGGAATGGACTCATCCGAAAAGCACGCCGCCTATGCAGCCGATATTACTTACGGCACCAACAACGAATTTGGTTTTGACTATCTACGCGACAATATGGCGTTTTCACCGCAGCAGCGCGTACAGCGTCCGCTGTATTATGCTCTGATCGATGAAGTGGATTCGGTGTTAATCGATGAAGCGCGCACGCCGTTGATTATTTCAGGCCCTGCCGAGGACAGCTCTGAGCTATACATTCGCATCAATACCTTGATCCCGAAATTGGTGAAGCAAGATAAAGAAGACACCGAAGAATATACTGGCGATGGCCACTATACGGTGGACGAGAAAAACAAGCAGGCGTTACTCACCGAAAACGGCCAGATCTTCGTCGAAGAAGAGCTCAAGCGCATGGGGCTTATCGAGGAAGATGACTCTTTGTTCTCCGCCAGCAACATTACGCTGTTGGCCCACGTTAATGCGGGCCTGCGCGCCCATACCTTATTTGAGCGCGACGTCGACTACATAGTAAAAGATGACGAAGTGATCATAGTAGACGAGCACACAGGCCGTACCATGCCTGGTCGCCGTTGGTCTGAAGGCCTGCACCAGGCCGTTGAAGCCCGCGAAGGGGTGAAGATCCAAAACGAAAACCAAACGCTGGCTTCGATCACCTTCCAGAATTTCTTTAGATTGTATGAGAAGCTGGCCGGTATGACAGGCACCGCCGACACCGAAGCTTTCGAATTTCAACATATCTATGGCCTAGATACTGTGGTTATCCCCACCAATAAACCCATGATGCGTAATGACATGGGTGACTTGGTGTACTTAACTGCGCCGGAAAAATATCTGGCCATAGTAGAAGACATTAAAGGTTGCGTAGAACGCGGTCAGCCGGTGTTAGTGGGTACAGTCTCCATTGAAAACTCGGAATTGTTGTCTGGTATCTTGAAGAAAGAAGGCATACCGCATCGAGTGTTGAACGCCAAGTTCCACGAAAGTGAAGCCGAAATTATTGCCGAAGCGGGCCAGTCAGGTGTGGTCACGATCGCTACCAACATGGCGGGTCGTGGTACCGATATCGTCTTAGGTGGCAACTGGCAGTCAGAAATCGATAAGTTAGAAGCGCCTACGCCTGAGCAAATTGCCGACATTAAAGCGGCCTGGAAGGTGCGCCACGATACCGTGGTCGCTTCCGGCGGCTTACACATCATTGGTACCGAACGTCATGAGTCGCGCCGTATCGATAACCAGTTACGCGGCCGTGCGGGGCGTCAGGGTGATGCAGGTTCGAGCCGTTTCTATCTGTCGATGGAAGACGCCTTGATGCGTATTTTTGCCTCAGACCGCGTCACTGGGATGATGAAAAAATTAGGCATGGAAGAGGGCGAGGCGATTGAACACCCTTGGGTGAGTCGCGCCATCGAAAATGCTCAGCGCAAAGTAGAAACCCGCAACTTCGACATTCGTAAGAACTTGCTCGAATTTGATGACGTGGCTAACGATCAACGTAAAGTGATCTACGAGCAACGCAACGAGTTGCTAGACGCGAGTGACATCAGCGAGACCATTACCGTGATCCGTGAAGACGTGATCAACGGCATCGTCGATGAATATATTCCGGCTCAGTCACTTGAAGAAATGTGGGACGTGCCTGGCCTTGAGCATCGCCTGCTGGCTGACTTCGGTCTTGAAGTGCCGGTATCCTCTTGGTTGAAAGAAAACGATAAGCTGCATGATGAGCAGATCCGTGAGCAAATTCTGGCCATTGCCGCCCAAGCCTATACCGATAAAGAAACCGCGGTTGGCCCCGAGGTTATTCGCCAGTTTGAAATCTCAGTGATGCTGCAAACGCTGGATACCTTGTGGAAAGAGCATTTAGCCGCCATGGATCATTTGCGTCAGGGCATTCACTTACGTGGTTATGCACAAAAGAATCCTAAGCAAGAATATAAGCGCGAGTCTTATGAGTTGTTTACTCAGCTATTAGAAAATCTTAAACGCGAAGTAGTCAGCATAGTGAGCCGCGTTAAGGTGCAGAGCCAAGAAGAAATACAGGCAGTAGAAGAGCAGCGTAGAGTGACAGCCGAGAGTTTACCTCAGAGTTATAGTCACGCGAGCGCCGACAACTTGCTAGAAGAACAGGCTTCTGAGGCCGCGCCCGAGGCGATGCCTTTCGTCCGTGATGGCCAAAAAATTGGCCGCAACGACGCTTGTCCTTGTGGCTCCGGTAAGAAGTACAAACAGTGCCATGGTAAATTAAGTTAACTTCGCCAACTGAAAAAAAGACCGTCTATTTAGACGGTCTTTTTTTTTGCTTATCAGAATGGTGTGTGTTTGTTGACCGTCATTACCTATTTATCGAGAAATTAATTATTGTTTCACGGCATATTAATTTGTCTGTTATTTACGCTACTTGTCTATATGATACGCGCGAAATAGAGTTCTTATCGATTTGGCAAATGGAGTGCTGATCTTGAAAAATTTAACCTTGAAAGCGTTGATCCGCTTGGTGTTCTTGGTGGTGTTAGCGGTAGCACTAGTGTTTGGTGGCGCCTTATATTTTTTATTGCAATCACAACAAAATGTGAGCCAGACGCAAGAGGTCCGTTACCAGTCTTTTAACGCCAGTAACATGGTGCGCATGTATTCCCTCGAGTTATCAAATGACATTCGCAATTATGTGGTGACGGGCAAGCCTGAAATACTCGAACACTATCTTGAGACTATGGCCATGACGCAGGGTAAAGTCCCTCGTCAAGGCGGTCGTGCTGTGTCTAATGAAGCCATGCTGGCGGAGCTGCCATTAACGCCGAGTGAACGGTCCCTATTAGAAAAAGGCGGCCAAGGCACGGTAGTGATGAGTGAGTTAGAAAATCAGGCCATCGCCTTGGTTAAGGCTGGGCGGGGCGCAGAGGCCATTCCCTTGGTGTTTGGCCCTGAGTACGATGCTGGGCGCCAGCTGATGGGGAATTCGGTAAATGCGGCCATTAGCGAATTATTGGGCCGTCAAGCTACGCAATTGGCGCAGGCAAACGAGCGCAATGAGCAGATGGTTATCCTGATGATAGTGCTGGTATCTTCATTAGTACTATTAAGCCTAGTATTGGGCTGGACCCTCAAACGTATGGTGTTAGTGCCCTTAGGCGCCGAACCCAGTGAAATGGAGCGGGTGGCATCGGCCATTAGCGAGGGCGACTTAAGTCTGAATTTTGATGCTAATGCTACGGGTGTTTATGCCAAACTGCAGCACATGACTGAAAAATTGCGGGAGGTGATAGGGCACATTCATCAATCTAGCCATAGCCTATCGGCGGCGGCAGAAGAAACATCCGCTATCTCTTTACAGACCAGTGCTAACTTAAGTCGGCAGCAACTAGACACCGAGCAAGTGGCCGCCGCCATTAATGAGATGTCGGCCACTGTGCAAGAGGTGTCTCATAACACCAGCTTGGCTGCCTCTTCGGCACGCTCGGCTAACGATGCCGCCGAACACGGCAGAGTGGTGGTACAGCAAACCGTGCAGTCTATTGCCCGACTGGCGGACGATGTCACGGCGACCGGACGTGTAGTGCAATCTTTGGCGGACAGCAGCCAGCAGATCAGTACAGTAGTGCAAGTTATCCAAGACATAGCCGACCGCACTAATTTATTGGCCCTCAACGCGGCCATTGAAGCGGCGCGTGCCGGCGATCAAGGTCGCGGCTTTGCGGTAGTCGCCTCCGAGGTGCGTGATCTTGCGGAGCAAACCCAAAAATCTTCACAGGTGATAGTCAGCACCATTGCCAAACTACAAAATGACGCCAAGCTGGCGATGGCGTCCATGAGTGATGGGCGTGAGCAAGCAGAGCTAACGGTTAGTCAGGCACAAGAAGCCGAGCAAGCGCTTGTCTTGATCAGTAATTCGGTGCAAACCATCAACGATATGAACACCCAAATCGCCACCGCAGTCGAAGAGCAGGCCACGGTAACCGAGGACATCAGTCGTAACCTAACCACAATCCAAGGTGTGGGTGAAGAAACCGCGACTGGAGCGGAACAAACGGCCAGTGCCAGCCGAGAGTTGTCTGAATTGGCGGCGGGACTACAACACTTGGTGCTGGGCTTTCGCCTAGGTGTCTCGGGTAGGCACAGAACTTAAACACGGTTTGTTATTGAAGGCGTTCAGGCCCTCTCGGTATTGATACCGAGAGGGCCTTTTTATTACATCTCGAATACTGTTTCTATCTTGGCATGGCAGGCTGACGCTGTTCTTTTTATTTTTTATTATTAATACACTATTTTAATTTAGTTTTTTCTTGAACGGTCGTTTTATTAACACTGGCTCGTTATTATCCCTGCGTGATAGTAATGATAAATTTTTACCTTAGGGCTTATTTTGTATTGTAAGGAAATTTTTAGTGGTATTTGATTCTGCACGTAGTCATTTAGAGTGGCTTTAAAGGAAGCTAAATACTTCCCCTTAAAAATCGTATACAATTCAACGATTTTTTATATTTTTGCCTCGTTATTGGATTCAATTTCGGTAGGTTATCCCGTATTGATGTGAATTTTTGCACAGGATAAGTATTTCTATGTTTGAGAATTTGACCTTGAAGGCGGTGATCCGTCTGGTATTTTTGGTGGTGCTCACGCTGGCACTTATCTTGGGTGGCACTTTATATCTGTTGCTGAAATCCCAACAGGCGGTCACTCAGATACAAAACGACCGCTTTGATTATTTTAATAACGCGGGCATGGTGCGACTCTATTCCATGGAAAAGTCTACTGCCATTCGCGATTATGTGGTTACGGGCAATACGGATCCGCTGAACGTTTATCAACAGAGCAAAGCCGTGACCAGCGGCAATGCCGTTCGGGTAGACGGTCGTTCTATTTCAGATAAAGACATGTTGGCGAAAATGAACATGTCAGCCGCCGAGCGTAGCACGCTGGATCGAGGTCAAAAGGCCATTGCCTTGTTGGATAGTCTGGAAGAGCAAGCCATCACTCTCATGAAGGCCGGGCGCGAAGAAGAAGCGAAAAATTTGGTGCTCAATGATCAATACGATACTGCGCGGTTAGAGGCGGCGACCACGGTCGATGAATTTATTACCTTGTTGCTGGATCGTTTATTTTCCACCTTGGCTGAAGAAGAACAGCGTAATAGCACTCTGGTGACGGTTATGGTGTCAATTGTGGTATTGCTCGTGGCCTTTAGCTTATTACTTGGCTGGACATTAAAGCGCATGGTCTTGATGCCGTTGGGTGCCGAGCCGAGCGAAATGGAGCGGGTTGCCAACGCCATTGCTAGCGGCGATTTAAGCTCGCAGTTTGCTGCCAACGCCACTGGCGTATACGGCAAGTTGCAGTATATGAACAATAATTTACGTGAGCTGATTGGTCACATCCATGAGTCGAGCAGCAGCTTATCGGCGGCGGCAGAACAAACATCGGCTGTCTCACTGCAAACCAGCGCCAATCTGAGCAGCCAGCAGCAATACACGGATCAGGTGGCGGCGGCCATTAATCAAATGTCGGCTACGGTACAAGAGGTGTCTCAAAACACCAGCTTAGCGGCCTCTTCGGCGCACTCTGCGAATGAAGCCGCCGAGCAAGGCAAACTAGTGGTTCAGCAAACGGTTACCTCTATCAGCCGTTTGGCTGACGACGTAACGGCGACGGGCAGAGTGGTGCAATCCCTTGCCGACAGCAGTACTCAAATTAGCTCAGTGGTACAAGTGATCCAAGAGATTGCCGATCGCACTAACCTACTGGCCTTAAATGCCGCCATTGAAGCGGCCCGCGCCGGCGAGCAAGGCCGCGGTTTTGCGGTAGTGGCGTCAGAGGTGCGTAATCTGGCCGAGCAAACGCAGCATTCATCACAAGAGATAGTGACCACCATTGCCAAGCTGCAAGAAGATGCCAAGCAAGCGATGGCGGCCATGTCTGGTGGTCGTCAGCAAGCCGAGTTGACCGTGGGGCAAGCACAAGAAGCAGAGCAAGCCCTCACGCTTATCAGTGATGCGGTACAAACCATTGATGATATGAACACCCAAATAGCGACTGCGGTGGAAGAGCAGGCCACGGTGACGGAAGACATCAGTCGTAACTTGACCACCATCCATCAGATGGGGGATGAGACTGCCGCCGGTGCCACTCAAACTGCCAGCGCGAGCCGCGAACTCACCGAGTTGGCGTCAGGCTTACAGCAACTGGTGCAAGGATTTAAATTAGAGTCAGAGGGTTCAGGTGCGCGGTCTCGGCGTTAAACGCACGTCTTTATTCCGTACTCAAGTAGGTTAGTCTCTCATAAAATCAAGCCCAGTCGTGAACATTCACGACTGGGCTTGTTCACGACTGGGCTGCTCAGTATACTGCCAACTCTGAAAAAACGAGGTTTCCGATGTTAAAGCTGTTGCGAATCATCTTACTGGCACTGGCCATGGTATTGGTGTTTATCGTGGGCACGCTAATTTGCGTATTGCGCCCACGCCATCCTAATAACGTCTATGTGCTAGGTCGCTTATTTAACAAGGCGTGTATTTTGGTGGGCTTAAAAGTCACCTTTCGCGGCTATGAGCATGTAAAGGGTTTACAGTCGGCGGTCTACATTGCGAATCACCAAAGTAACTGGGACATTATTGCGCTGACCGGCGCCGTTATGCCGCGCACCGTAGCTATCGGAAAAAGCAGTTTGTTTTGGATCCCCTTGTTTGGACAATTATTTTGGTTGAGCGGTAATTTGTTAATCAATCGTGAAAACAAAGCCAAAGCCGCCAGCACTATCGGTACTGTGGTGGATAAAATTCGCCAGCGTAATATGTCGATCTGGATGTTTCCTGAAGGTACGCGCAGTAAAGGCAAAGGCTTATTGCCCTTTAAAACTGGCGCATTTCATATTGCTTTACAAGCTCAGGTGCCTTTAGTACCCATTGCCTGCTCTAGCTACTTTGGCCAAGTAGATTTAAATCGCTGGGATAACGGTGAGTTGATCGTCGAAATTATGCCGCCGATCTCGGTGGAGGGGTATGAACCTAAACAAATTAGAGAGCTGCTTAAGCACAGCCGACGTATATTAAGTGAGCGCATTGCCGAGTTGGATCTGGAAGCGCGTCGCCCCTGAATTAAAGAGCAGAGTAAAAGGTGAGAGGTTTACGCTTCACACTTTATACTTCACCCCTTACAGTTTTTACCGGCCAAGGAGCCTGCTATGAGTGAATTACAACAGTGGCAAGACGAAACCAATGAAATTATTGCTTCTCTATTAGAAGATGGTAGTAAAGCCGACGCCTTATATACCTTAGAGCATCATTTTTCTGGCCAAGACTTCGATAAGCTCGAAAAAGCCGCGCTTGATTGCTTTAAATTAGAATATGAAGTGACGGATGCAGAAGAGATAGAGCTGGAAACAGGGCAGACATTATTGAGTTTCGATGCCATCACAGACGGTCCACTTGAAGTCGAAGCCATTATGGAGCAGATCAAAGAATTGCTGCCCATCGCTCAAAAATACGGTCTCGAATACGACGGCTGGGGCACTTACTTCGAAGAATAGTAGCCCTTCGGGCAGCGCTAAGCCGTCAGTTTGTATTTATTGTTCTGTTAGTTCTTAGTTGCTCGGTTTGGCGGTTGCTGAGAGCTAACGGCTTACAGCTTGTTATCTTGACGCACGGTCATTCATTTAGCGTAAAGGTAACATCAAGGTTATCTCGCAATCATCATGTCCCGAATCCCCTAAGCGTGGGCAGGGCGTGAAACCCAGTTTTTGGTACAAATGTAGCGCCTCGGGCAAAAGGGGCGTCGTTTCAAGGTAACAGTGCTGATAGCCGCGTAAGCGTGCCTCTGCGAATATTTTCTCTGCCAACTGTCGGCCTAACCCTTGGCCGCGGGCGCTGGCCAGTAAATACATTTTCTGCAGTTCACATACTCCCTCATGGCCTGGCACGGGTGCAAAACCGGCGCCACCCATTAGCTTTCCATCTTCAGCCACTAATAGAAAATATCCGGTATCTGGCGTTTGGTACAATTGACTCAAGCAGTCTAATTGCGGGTCTGCCACGCTATAACCTTTATCGGCAGTCAGACCAAACTCGGCAGACACGCAGCGTATAACACCGGCCAGCGGCGCATTATATTCGGCTGTCAGTACGGCTAAGTGATAGCAAACGTCTGCCGTCGTGTAGCCGGGCTCAGCATTAGTATGCATGCAACTTATCTCTTGGTTAGTCAGGGCGAGTGAAAGGCGCTAATTATGACCCAAGCACGCTTTGACCACTAGGCTGGCGACACTTAACTCGTGCTATAGTGAGTGAAATTGGAGCTAAGGAATGCTGCATGTATCCCCCTCATAATCCCGATCCCTACGTATTGCTGTGGGATGAATACAAGTATCGTCACGATCATATTTGGCAAAAGCTGTTTCAAATAACCATCGCCGTAGTAGTGTTGGGTGCTGTGCCTTATCTTAAACCAGAAATTAGCCAAGTATTAGGCAGTTGGATCTTAATAGCGCCCTTACTGGGCAGCATGCTGACGCTTATTACTTTGGTATTAATGCATTATGAACTGACTTTGTTTGCCAAGATTGCCGCAGCCCATCGCCAGCGGCAAGAGCTACAAGGCTTGCTGAATCACAGTAAGCATAATTATTTTCTATATATGGTAATGATTTACGTGAGTTTTTTGTTGTTGGTCAGCATTGCAAACGTACTCGTGATCCGCTGGCTATGGCTGGACGCGGTGGCGTAAAGGACCATCTCACGACAGAGCCAGACACAGGGCTCACCAGAAAGGCAGTGGTTTTGTGTTAAAGGGAGTACACTGCTAAAGATAGCGTTAATGTAACGTTCACTGCACAGAGGTAATTACTATGACTAACACCAAAAAGATATCAACCCTGATACTGGCTTCCACCTTAGTGTTTGGCTTAAGCGCGTGCAGCAATATGTCGGACCGCGACCGTGATACCATGATTGGTGCCGGTGCTGGCGGTGTTGCAGGCTCAGTATTAACCGGCGGCAGTGCGGTAGGCACAGTAGGTGGTGCCGTAGTGGGTGGTGTAATTGGTAATCAAGTAGGTAAAAATAAACGTTAATTTTTATTAGTCGTAGAAGTTAGCGATAGAAAGGCATGTTTATTAAACATGCCTTTTTTTTTGGTGCCGCTGAATCAATTAAAGATTAAATGCCAAGCTTATTTAATTTGTGAATTTAATACTCACTTAGCTTAAGGTTAAACGTAAATTTACAAATTAAAATGAAAGTCAATGTGAAAAATGTGAGCAAGACCGTTAAACATAAGATGGCGAACCGACTAAGCTGGGTGTAACTTAATTATTATCAGTATTGCTTATTTGTATCATGGGTATCACTTTGGTTAGCTAGCGTGATTGCTATTTTTAGCCAAAGCCAAAGCCAAAGTCAAAGCCAGCCATAGGAAGCCTATCATTATGCTAGGAAGCAGTAAGCTCAAACAAGCGCTGACCCAGTCGCAGCAACAATACGCGGCAGAGCATGCGGTACAAACGGCGATCCGCAACCATATGGCTGTGATTGAGTTTACCCCCCACGGCGATATTTTAGATGCCAACGCCTTGTTTCTACATACCCTAGGTTATGAACTCGCCGACATAGTGGGCGCCCATCATCAATTATTTTGCCTGCCAGAGTTAGCTAAATCGGCAGCGTACACCAGCTTTTGGCGGCGGTTGCAGCAAGGTCAATCTCAAAATGGCACCTTTGCGCGTTTAAATAGCCAAGGCGAGACTATTTGGTTAGAGGCGACCTACTTTCCGGTATTGGATGAGCAGGGAAACGTGGTGAAGATCCTAAAGATCGCCAGCGATATTACCGCCAAACAAATACAGCATGACGCCCAACAAGCATTATTAACGGCGTTACACAGATCCATGGCGGTGATTGAGTTTGCCATAGATGGCACTATTATTACCGCCAATAAAAATTTCTTGCAGGTGATGGGCTACCGACTCGAACAATTAATTGGTCGGCATCATCAGATCTTCTGTGAAGCAGACTTCTACCAGCAACAACCGCATTTTTGGGCAGACTTAGCCAATGGTGAACATAAATCAGGACGTTTTAAACGTTTTGATGCTCATGGCCAAGAAATTTGGCTAGAGGCGACCTATAACCCGGTCTTTGGCGAAGATGGAAAGGTGCATAGAGTTGTAAAGTTTGCCAGTGACATCAGCGCGCGGGTACGCCAATCGCGTAAAAATCAACAGGCGTCTGAGCAAGCTTGCGAAATCGCGGTGCAAACGTCCCGTATTGTTGAGCAGGGTAATGCTCGCTTGTTGGCCTCTGTTCATACCTCGGCGCAGGTGTCTCAAGACTTGGACAGCACAATGCTGATTATGCAGCAGCTTAATGACCAGGCGCGCAGCATAGAAGATATAGTGGGTACCATTAGCGGCGTGGCGGATCAAACGAATCTATTGGCACTGAACGCGGCCATTGAAGCGGCGCGCGCTGGTGATCTGGGCCGAGGCTTTGCGGTGGTGGCTGATGAGGTACGCCAACTCGCAGGGCGCACCAGCAGAGCGACCACAGAAATCAGTCAAGTGGTGCAACAGAATCGTGCGTTAACCGCACAGGTGTCTCAGTCAATTCTGGCGGTGACCCAACTGGCCGAGCAGGGCAAGCAACAAGTACATGAGGTGGAAGTGATCATGGGCGAGATCCACCAAGGTGCCTTGGCGGTACAAGAAACCGTGTCAGGGCTTTCTTAAGCCCTGAGCAGTCAGCTATCAGTTAAGGGCAATATCTAAACCGATAACCGACTGATGAAACGATAAAAAAACCGACCCTCGCAGGTCGGTTTTTTGTTTTAGCGCCGTAAGAGGTTTCGGTTGTTACCCCTCACACTTCACTCATCACAAATTAGCTATTTGTTCTTGTTGAGCAATCAGCTTGGCCAAGGCTGCTTTATAATCGTCCAGTTTGCCTTGCTCAACCGCGACCACTTCGGCCGGCGCTTTAGCCACGAAGCCCGCATTATTCAGCTTGCCTTCAATACGCTTAATTTCGCCTTGAGTCTTATCCAGTTCTTTGGCTAAACGGGCTAATTCGGCGTCTTTATCGATTAAACCGGCCATTGGGAGCAGTAATTCCGTCTCACCAATTAACTGCTTGGTGGAGGTCGGCGCTTCTTGGTCGCTGCTTAAATGCGTAATGGCATCCAGCTTGGCCATGGCCTTCAAGAAGGCTTCGTTATCGCTTGCTCGGCGCGCGTCATCACCGGCTGGGCGTATCAGCACTGACAAGGC
>JAHLFI010000141.1 GCA_018883865.1 Candidatus Oceanisphaera merdipullorum | reverse complement strand
GGATCGCCCAAGATCCAGAGCAAGTGTTGTTTGCCCAGTGCTATGAGCGGTATCAGCGCCAGATGAAGGCCTATAACGCGCTGGATTTTGACGACTTGATCTTGATGCCAACCTTATTGTTGAAAACCAATGAGCAGGTACGCCAGTTTTGGCAGAACAAGATTCGCTATCTCTTGGTCGATGAATATCAAGATACCAACGCCAGCCAGTATGAACTGGTGAAGTTGATTGCCGGTGAGCGGGCACGTTTTACCGTGGTAGGCGATGACGACCAATCGATTTATTCGTGGCGCGGGGCGCGGCCGCAAAATTTGGTGTTACTAAAAGACGACTATCCGCAGCTTAAGGTGATCATGTTGGAGCAAAATTACCGCTCCCGCGGCCAAATCTTACAGTGCGCCAACATCTTGATTGCTAATAACCCACACGTATTTGAGAAGAAGCTGTTTTCTGAGATGGATTATGCCGCACCGGTGCGGGTGCTGTTTGCCAAAAATGAAGAGCACGAGGCGGAGCGGGTAGTGGCCGAGATCATGGGCCACAAGTTTATGAATGGCAGTAAATTCGGCGATTATGCGATTCTTTACCGCGGTAACCATCAGTCGCGCTTGTTAGAAAAACAGCTGATGACTAACCGTATTCCGTACAAAATTAGCGGCGGCACCTCGTTTTTCTCGCGCAGTGAAATTAAAGACATAATGGCGTATTTGCGTTTATTGGTGAATCCCGATGACGATAACGCCTTCTTACGAGTAGTGAATACGCCTCGCCGTGAAATTGGCCCCACCAGCCTCGAAAAACTGGGTAACTACGCCAATAATCGCGGCAAAAGCCTGTTCGCCGCCAGCTTCGAAATGGGCTTAGAGCAAACCTTGGACGGTCGGGGTTTATCGGCCTTGCGCGCTTTTACTCACTGGCTGGTGCGCCGCGGCGAAGAAGCCGCGCGCGGCAATGCGGTGGAAGCGGTGCGCGACATGATCAAAGACATTAACTACGAAGAGTGGTTATACGACAGCTCGCCCAGCCCCAGAGCCGCCGAAATGCGCATGAAAAACGTGTCTACACTGTTTAAGTGGGTCAGCCAAATGCTGGAAGGCTCGGAGTTAGACGAAGCCATGACGCTGCCAGAAGTCGTGATCCGCTTGACGCTGCGCGACATGATGGAGCGCGGTGAAGATGAAGATGACGGCGAGCAAGTGCAACTGATGACGCTGCATTCGTCTAAAGGCTTAGAGTTTCCTTATGTGTTTATGGTAGGCATGGAAGAAGGATTATTGCCGCACCAAAGCAGTATAGATGAAGACAATATTGAAGAAGAACGCCGTTTAACGTATGTGGGCATTACCCGCGCACAACAGGCACTAACGTTTACATTATGTCGCGAACGCCGCCAATATGGTGAGCAACTGCGGCCGGAGCCCAGTCGTTTTTTATTAGAGCTGCCGCAGCAAGATCTCGACTGGGAGCATAATCGCAAGCCACCGAGCGAACATGAGCGCATGGAAAAAGGCCAAGCAAGCATCGCCAATATAAGAGCTATGTTTAATAAGCAATAGTTCGATAAGGATCAAGCTTAACCCTTAGCTTATTCCTCTGAATTATACCGTTTTTAGGAGATGGGAATGCTTAATAAGTGAGGATAATCCAAATTTTATTTGGATAACTTCTTGTTGGTGAGGTGATTTAAGTAGAGAATGCCGGGTTATTTTTTATCTTTGGCCGATAAGCCAGCGTAAAGCCCAGTGCGGCTGTTGTTATCAGGATCTTATGTTATGAGTACAGTGTTTATCTTAATTGCCATTATCGCTTTTATTGTTCTAGCGACGGCTAAATTCAAACTACACCCATTTCTTACGCTGCTGTTAGCGGCGTTTTTACTGTCATTGTTGAGTGGCTTACCCATTGCCGATACGGCCAAAACCATCAGTGATGGTTTTGGTGGCATATTAGGCTACATAGGCTTGGTGATAGTACTGGGCACTATTATCGGTGTGATATTAGAGAAAAGTGGCGCGGCCATCACCATGGCCGAAGCTGTGATCCGGGTGTTAGGTCCGAGATTTCCGACCTTAACTGTGTCGATCATCGGCTATTTAGTGTCGATCCCAGTGTTTTGTGACTCGGGCTACGTTATTTTAAACTCGCTAAAGCAGTCGTTGGCGAACCGGATGCGCGTGTCCAGTGTGGCAATGAGCGTAGCGCTTGCTACCGGCTTGTATGCTACACACACCTTTGTGCCGCCCACCCCAGGTCCAATAGCGGCGGCGGGTAACTTAGGTCTGGAGTCCAGCTTAGGAGTGGTGATTGGTGTGGGCCTGTTGGTGTCGGCTTTTGCCGCCTTAGCCGGCTTGGTGTGGGCGAACCGTTTCAAGCATGAACAGCCTGATGGTGAGGGTGCCGAAGAGTTGCTGGAAAAAGCCGAAGAATTTGAGCAGATGAAAGCGCGTTATGGTGCTTTGCCTAATAGCTTTAATGCCTTTGCGCCTATTTTTGTGCCAATTTTGCTGATTTGTTTAGGCTCTGTGGCGAACTTTCCTTCCGAACCTTTGGGTAAAGAGGGCGTTTATCAGCTAATAAATTTTCTCGGCCAACCGCTGAATGCCTTACTTATTGGCTTGTTCTTGTCGTGTGGCTTGCTTAAAGGCGAGAACAAGATCGAACAATTCAGTGAGCACATTGCCAGCGGCTTGGTGTCTGCCGCGCCCATTATCTTGATTACCGGTGCCGGTGGTGCCTTCGGTGCCGTGATCAAAGCGACGGATGTGGGCAGCTATCTCGGCATAGCCTTGTCTGGTTTAGGGATTGGTATTTTCATGCCGTTTATTGTGTCGGCGGCGCTTAAGACGGCACAAGGTTCTTCTACCGTAGCCTTGGTGACCACCTCGGCATTAGTGGCACCTATGTTGGGTGACATTGGTTTGGGCAGTGAAATGGGGCGCGTGCTGACGGTGATGGCCATAGGTGCGGGCGCCATGACGGTGTCTCATGCCAACGATAGCTTCTTTTGGGTGGTGACGCAGTTTAGTAAAATGAGTGTGCCACAGGCCTATCGGGCACAAACCATGGCGACCTTAGTGCAAGGGGTAACGGGGATGGCCGTGGTGTATGTGTTAACACTGATCTTACTGTAATGACGTTTACGCTATATGGACAAAACTAGTGGTTATTTATCGTCAGCGCTGTTCGAGTAAGCAGTAAGCAAAGCCACTTCGCTGTGTCGTTGAGCTATTAAGTATCCGCTTCGATATTAGGTTCAGCTGAAATAGGTCGAATCTTGTCGTTGTTAGCCACATGTTTAAATAAAAAAAAGCCGCATTAAGCGGCTTTTTTGTTCGTTTTAACGCACAGCTTAATGCTTAAATAGCATCCAACATGTAATCAACGGCGTTGGTAATTTCTTCATCAGAGCAGTTACCACAGGCGCCGCGAGCCGGCATGGCGTTAAAGCCTTCCAGTGCGTGCTTAATCAGAGTATCGCGGCCTTTGGCAACGTGTGATGCCCACTGTTCCGCATTACCCTTAATAGGCGCTCCAGCGGCACCCGTGCCGTGGCAGGCTGAGCAATTAGCAGTGTAGACAGCTTCACCAGTGCGAGGTGCTGCGGGTTCACCGCTGTCAGTACTTGCTGGTGCTGCGCCAACAATACCTTCCAGCTCGGCGGCCGTATACACGCTGCCTACGGGCTTGGTGCGCTCAGCTATGGCTTCAGATGACATATCATTGGCGGCGTAAGCCATACCACTTAAGGCTGCAGCGGCAACGCCGACTAGCATGAGTTTTTTTAACAGGCTCACCTTTTTATTCTCCCAGTTGGCTTATCTATTGTTATTAAACAATTGTTATTGAGTCTCACAAAACTCGGCGAGTATACCGCAAGTCAGGCGGTCGTTAAACGATCATGGCGTCGGTTCACTTGCTTAAATAGGGGTTTTTCTTCTATATAGAGAAGGCAGATCAAGAGGGCAGGAACAGAATTCTTTATGCTACTATCTGGTTTTCTTGGCTCAACTGCGGCTGCCAATCTCGGGGAAGCGGCTCATAAAATGGGTAGTACAGACATGCAGAATATTTCTCTTGGTCAAGACTCTGAGCATGGGCCCGACCAAGTACTGGACCAAATAGACCGCATAGTCGGCTTGTGGCAGAAGGTGCGATCTGATCTGGAACTTGGCAGCACAGAAGTGATTGGCCGTATTGTGCGTTTAGAATATTTTATTACGCGCCGCGTGCTTCAAGACTTGGCTCATTATGAGTTAAACGTCGGGGAGTTTGATGTTTTGGCCGCCCTGCGCCGGCATCCGCCTACCTTTCAGCTGTCGCCTCATCAGCTACAAAGCATGGTGCTTATCTCCTCTGGTGCCTTGACCAATCGTATTAATCGGCTTGAAAGTCGTGGGCTGGTTAGTCGCGCGCAAGCTGAGCACGATAAGCGTGGCGTGATAGTAACGCTTACCGAACAGGGCTTTAAGGTAGTTGAAGAAGCGGTAACACATCATCTAGCGGCTGAAGCCGAGCTTGCCAACACGCTTACAGATACAGAGCAACAGCAGTTAAGTGCTTTGTTAAAGAAAATGCTAGTGGCAATAGAGAATTGAGTTTTAGATACATTATCTAACACGAAATCTGCAGCATAGAGCTGAATCATGTCGTCCCTAAGCTCGTACATTATTGCATTTTGGGACACACCCAAATGAGTTTAGCTAGAGATCGGTATCCATATGTAAACGGTCTGGCTGCTATACAAGGTAATTTGGCTCAGGGGCTGAAAGACTATCTAGGAGGGGATTAAATGAAGTTATATTACAGACCTGGAGCTTGCTCATTGGCAGCTCACATAGTCTTGGCTTGGGTAGGGTTACCTTACGAACTAGAAGAGGCCAATACTCGGGATCCTGAGTTTGCTAAGGTAAATTATTTAGGTACAGTTCCTGTGTTAATCACCCCCGAAATGGGGGCGCTTTATCAAAGTAGTGCCATCTTGCGCTATTTGTCTCGTTTGCCTGAAGGCTTGCACTTAGGCCCAGGCAACGATCCCGTGCTGAAAGCCCAGTGCGATTATTGGTTGAGCTTTTTTAATGCGGATGTGTTCCGGGCGTTTGCGCCTTTCTTCAATCCAGAGAAATACACCACAGATACCAGTCCCGAGGCTAAAAAGGCCATTAAAGATGCAGTGCCAGCGCACGTTGCCCCTTTGTTTAAGCGCATGGACATCCATCTAGCAAGCCGCGATTACTTTTTGGAAGATGAAATGGGTATCGTTGATGCTTGTGCTTTTGTGTATTGCTATTGGGCTACCAAAGTACTAGCCAATGGCCTCGCTGATTATCCGAACGTGGCACGCCACTTTGCGGGCATGCAGCAAGACCCACAGGTTAAAGCCGTGATGGCAGTGGAAGGCTTATCGGTTACAGCGTAACCAAAAACGTAACGGCTTGTTGTAGCGCTTAATAACGCCGCCTTTCGAAGGCGGCGTTATTGTTTTTGTGTTCTCTCTAGGCATTATTCGACTAATGCCGAGCCACTATTAACACCGCACCTAGCACTGTGATTGCAGCCCCCAGCCAAGCGCCCAAAGCGGGGCTACGTTTGGTTAATAACCAAAGCAACGGCAATACCAGCACTGGGCTAACCGAGCTGAGCATAGCCACCATACCTACCTCGCCATGGCGCAGGGCTAACAAAATTAGGGTCATGCCAATGCCCATGGAGAGCAAGGCATTTAAGGCCACAATACCCAAAATAGGCCAGTTAATGCGCTGTATCGGTTTAGCCATCGACCAACCACACCAGAGTAAAAATAAATGCGCGACAAAGGCGGTGCTCATGCGTACCGCCGAAGCCGATATGGG